>JBKPTD010000026.1:0-10362 GCA_046735375.1 Actinomycetota bacterium
GCTCCTCCGCGAGCTCGCCCTCAACCCGTCCAAGCGCTACCACGGCACCGGACGGCCACCCGGCCCCACCCGCTGAACAACAGACGGCCGAACCCACCACTATTGGGTTCGGCCGTCCGGCATGTCCCGAGACATCACAGCGGTCGGGGTGGCGGGATTTGAACCCACGACCTCTTCGTCCCGAATTTCGGGACGACTATCAATTGGCGGCCATGCACGCATGGACAAGCCTCGAACCGATCACTGAAGACTATGCAAAGGCGAGACTGCTGCTGCTCGAAGTGCTGCACTGGGGCGGGCCGCGTCTCCTCGAGTGGTGTAAGTGGCGGCGAGGCTCCGGCTTGCTGGCCCTGGATCAGTCTGCCCTGCTCGAGTTGCTGGATGTGCTCAAGGCCGCCGACGCCGGTGATGTCGTGCGGCACGCCGTGGAGGCGATGTTCCAGGTGCTGATCGACGCGGAGGCGACCGCGGTGATCGGCGCCGGTCCGCACGAGCGGACGCCGGCCCGGGTGACCCAGCGCAACGGGTACCGGGATCGGCTGCTGACCACGGCGGCCGGGGATCTGGAGTTGCGGATCCCGAAGCTGCGCACCGGCTCGTTCTTCCCGTCCTTGCTGGAGCGGCGCGGCGGATCGATCAGGCGCTGTTCGCGGTGGTGATGGAGGCGTATGTGATCGGCACCTCGACCCGCAAGGTCGATGACCTGGTCCACGCGATCGGCGCCGACAGCGGGGTCTCCCGCAGCGAGGTGTCGCGGATCTGCGCCGACCTCGACGTGGAGGTGGCCGCGTTCCGGGACCGTTCGCTGGTCGGCATGGCGTTCCCGTATGTGTTCCTCGACGCCACCTTCTGTAAGGCCCGCGTCGGCGGGGACCGCCGTGGCCGGGGCAGCCGGGTGACCGCCCAGGCGGTGGTGATCGCCACCGGGATCAGCGCCGACGGCCGCCGCGAGGTGCTCGGCTTGGATGTTGGCGACAGCGAGTCCGGCGCGTTCTGGACCGGGTTCCTGCGCTCGCTGAAGGCCCGCGGCCTGGATGGGGTGCAGCTGGTCACCTCCGACGCCCACACCGGCCTGAAGGCCGCCATCGGATCGGTCCTGCTCGGCGCCGCGTGGCAACGCCGCCACCACTTCGCCCGCAACCTGCTCGCCATGGTCCCCAAAGGCCACGCGGACATGGTTGCCGCAGCCGTGCGCACCATCTTCGCTCAGCCCGACGCGGCCAGCGTCCGCAGCCGGCAGTTCCCCAAGGTCGAGGCCATGCTGCGCGAGGCCCGCGACGAGATCACCGCGTTCGCCGACTTCCCGGCCGAACACTGGAAGAAGACCTGGTCCACCAACGGGCTGGAGCGAGTCAACAAGGAGATCAAACGCCGCACCGACGTGGTCGGCGTCTTCCCCAACCAACCATCCCTGCTGCGGCTGGCCGGCGCGGTCCTCGCCGAGATCCACGACGAATGGCAAGTCAGCGACCGGCGCCTGTTCTCCGAGGCATCGATGGCCAAGGTCCATCAACCGCCAACGGCCGAACAACAGACCCCACAACCAGTTGCAGCCCAAGCCCAGATCGCGTCATAGTGCAACCGGCACCCGCCACCGCGAAGAATCACACGCGCTACCTACACCACTCGGCGGGACGCAACCCTGGGGCGGCCTGGCGGTGTGGCCAGAAAATGGTGGCGCGAGTAGCACTTACGCAGTGCTCGCGGCCCGGTTCTTGGCATCGATCTCGTAGAACACTGGCCTCGCGGATCCTTTGGTCTGTGCCGGGAGCCAGCACTGGTCAATGCACCCAGTCTTCCGGTCAGCAATACAAGCAGGAGCTCGCCCGAAGATAAACAGACACAGGTCCCTCACCACGGCAGCACGTCTGCGAGGGCGGTTGGGCGGTCCTCCGTGGACCAGTGCCTCAACGCCCGGATCTAGCCGTTGTGCGGTCGCGTCATTCCGGCCCACTATGACGCGGGCACGACAACTCGCATGCTCACCAGCTTCGACCAGTGGTGAGGGGAACAGCGGAATTCGTTCGGGTAGGGTTTGCCGCTCCAGCGGGCGATTCGGTAAACACGGTCCGTACACAACGCTACCCATGCGAGGGCCACACGTATGTCCGGCGCCGCGGCCCCTCATGCGGGTTTGCCATGGAAGGGAGACAGCTGTGGGTGAAAGCACCGGCAGGATCAGCTTCATCAACACGAGCGACTACGTGAGCGATGTCACCGGTACCGCCGCGATCGGCTGCATGGCGACGCTGAGCAGCGACGGCGGCGCGGACGTGGTCGTGTACACCGATTCGCTCCGCTTGCAACAGACGCTCGAAATGGCCTACGCAACCAAGACCAAGGTCGCAGCCGACTATGCGGAACTGGAGACCATCAACAAGGAACAGCAGCAACTGGTCAATGCGGCAGAAGATCGTCAACCATCCCTGGACTTCTCGGGTCCGTTCAGGCTGAGGGCGCTGTGGACGCTCGAGTGACGGAACCGGCCTGACCCACCCGTCTGCCAGTCGCTACCAGGGCCGGGGGTCGCCGATTCGGTAGGGCGCCGGGTTGACGAAAGCATTCGCCAACAGAATGTTCCCGTGGTCGCGGGCGGTCTGGCTGATCAACGACGGCACTGCGGGCACGGCTAGCTCGGCGAGGTCAGCCCAGAACTCGGCTTCGATCTGGTACGGCGAGTGGAAGAGCAGATGGCCCGGGCTGGTGTCATAGGCGTGCAGCGAGCCGAACTCGTAGGCCCCAACGCCGTGGAAGTAGTAGTAGTCGCCCTGCGACCAGGTGCACGCACCACCTGTCGGATGGGTCGAGTCGAAGTCGTACTTGTACTGCCAGTGGTGCCAACCCTCGTGCAAGAGGACGGCGGCTCGGTGACTCGGGAAGTTTGAGATCGACCCCTCATTGAAGCAGGGGCAATGCATGTCGATGCGGTCGCTGCTCGATGTAGCCTCGCTGGTTCCATTCCACAAGATGATCCGCAGGTACATGTGATCGTGGAAACGGTTGTTGCTACCCGAGGCGAGAGACTCGTAGTCCTCCAGCGCGTGCCATTGGAGCTGGTGGTTGTCGCTGAGCGCGTACCCGATGAGGAAGATGGCGTTGAGCATCTTTCCGAAGGGGCGGGCGACGTCGTTCGGATCAAACGCCCCCCAGGGCTGCCACGAGTCATTGGTCACCTGGAAGTAGTTGGTCGCCCAGGCGTTGAAGGCGTCGTAGTCGACGCCCATCACGCCGATGAGGCCATGCGTCAGGATCTCTTCGAGGTTGCGGTTGTCATTGCACATCAGCCGGCTCCTGGTCAGTGCGTGGCCGGGGCGCGGGCCCGTCGATGGAAGGTAGGTGGGGTCGGGGCGCTCGCTGAGTTGGGTACCGCTCGTAGTACGCATCCACAGCCCGTTCGAAGTCGGCTCGCGTCGAGTTCCGCGTGAAGCGCGGAAGCCCCACCAAGGGCACGTCCGCGTCGCGCACGTGCTCACGCATTCGGGAGGCCTCAGCAGGGTCGTCGTCGTGGTTGTACAGGTGTGCATCGATGGCCGCCGCCCGGACCCCTGGGCTGGGATGCTCCGCCGCGACTCGGAGTGTCGCCTCGTCCGCCTCGCTAGTGCCCAGGTACGAGAGCATCTCGACCGCTCGCGCCTGTAGGGACTCCCCGAGTGAAGCCTCGAACCGACACCCGTCGCCGCCTTGTGGCGGGACGACGATGGTGGCGTGCCAGATGAACCTGGCAAGCGGCTCGACGGCCCGCGGGTCCCCCAGCTCACCGAGGGTGGACAACAGCACTCGGTGCCGACCGACGTCGCGCACTGGGAGGTCCATCACCGCCTCGAGGAGACGCTCGACCACGTCCTCATCACCCCGGGCGTCGGCGACCGCATCACGGATCAGCTGGACGTCCCCGACCGGAACAGACGCCGCCCAGGTGACGAAGGCGTCGATGGTGTCGCCCGAGAGCCCGGGACCATCGGGCGCTCGCACAGCGGTTGTTGAGCCAGGCTTGGCGTAGGACTCGTCAGTGGGCATCAAGGCTCCCTCTCTAGGCAAGTGAGATGCGGTTTCGGCTCGATTGGGTAGTCGCCGCCCGGGACCCTGTAGTCCTTCGACGAGGACCGGCACACGGGGGCGCGAGATAGGGCAGATCTGTGAGCATTGCGGCTTTCGCCATGGCGGCTCCCCTCACCGGCGGCGCGCCGACAAGAGGTCGCAAGAGAAGGCGACTCGCTCGCATGTCGGATCGGCCGTAGGCCCTCCGATGCGCTACATGGAGAACACATCACCGTAGCTCTGCCTGTCGTCGCCCGCGAGAACGATCCTTGTTCAGCCTCACTCATCGCCGCTGGTCTATCTCACGGTCTCGCAGGCCGTTTCCTCTGCGAGCATGGCATTGATGAGGCGAGCGCGAAAGTAGTCGTGCACGCCACGCAGACTGTCGTCCAGAACGACCACAAAGACCCAGGAGATCCGACCGCGTCATTCCGGCAGCCACCAGCGGACGTATCAGGACTTCTCCTCGCGGCGTAGCGTCGGCCTGTTTCGAGTGCCTCGCTGCGTCGGCGGCGGGCGTGGTTGAGGCCTGCGCGGTCTCGCCGCGTGAGGTTGACCGCGATGCCCAACTCCAGTCTTCTCCCGTTCCAGCCGCTTGCGATGTCGCCGGCCCGGTTGGCCGCAGTGTCGTGCCTGGCCCGCTACTCCGGTCGCACCCACGTTCTCTACGCGTTCCAGCTGCGCCGGTGGTCCGCCTGGTGCGAAGCCAACGCTCTGGATTCGTTGGTTGGGATCCAGCGAGCCCACGTCGAGCTCTACGTCCGCCAGCTCGGCGAATCCGGGCTGATGGACTCCTCGGTAGTCACGATGATGCATGGCGTCCGCGGCTTCTTCCGCTACGCCCACATCGACGGAGTCATCTCCTCCGATCCCGCGGTCTACGCACGGTTGCCGAAGGTCCATCGCGATGAATCCCGCACCCAGGGCCTGGATCGGATCGAGGACTACGCCGAGAGCTGCGGGCCCGGAGGCCTGTCGCGGCGAGCGCACCGCCGGGCGCCTCATCCTCAGGCCGCTGACCGGCAACCCGATCGACCGCCGAGACGCTTACCGCATGGTCCAAAGCATCGCGCGGGCGGCTGGCATTCCTCGCCACATCAGCCCGCACTCACTGCGGCACGCCGCGATCACCAACGCCCTCGACGCCGGCGTTCCCCTCCGAGACGCCCAAATCCTGGCTCGGCACGCCGACCCGAGGACCACCGAGCCTACGACCGCCCGCGGCAACCTCGACCGCCACGGTGTCCACTTCCTCACCGCCTACGTCGCCGGCGTGTAGGCCGAGAGATCACTCGCCGGTGCGCGTCAACTCCGCCCAGATAGCAGCGCCTGGCGTGCTGCCTCGGGGGTGTGACTATCGAAGTGGGTGAGGACTTCCAGCGGTGTGGACCATCCGCCTCATGGGCACGACAGCGCGGATCGCCCATGGCGCCCACGAAGCGCATGTTGACCCGCCAATGACAGCGATCCGTTCTCTGAGGGTCCGTGGTCAGCGGAGCTGTTGGGATGAGAGTCCTGTTCGCCTCGTGGCCGGGCTATGGTCACCTGTTGCCCATGGTGCCGCTGATCCGTGCCGCGCAGCGCGGCGGTCACGAGGTGGTGGTGTCGTCCGGCAGGGACATGTCGGAGGTGATCGCCGGGCTCGGCGTCGCGGCCAATAGCTCGGGACTCACGATGGCCGAGTCGTACGCACGGCTGCCGGGCGACACGATGGTCAGTCAACTGCCACCCAAAGAGCAGTCCGGGTTCGCGGCCAGACATCTGTTCGGTGCGGGAGCCGTGGACCGTGCACGCGACCTACTCGACATGATGGAGACGTGGCGGCCCGATCTCGTTGTCCACGACACGCTCGAGCTCGGATCGCCGGTCGCTGCCGAGCGAACGGCATCCAGCACGTCACCCATGGCTATAGCCGATCCTGCCGCTCAACGCCCATCTCGTCGTCGCTGTCGGATCAGCGATCGGGGATGCAGGCGTGTCGGACCCCGTACCCGCGGTGTTTTCGGCGCCCTATCTCGACATCGCACCGCCAGCCCTCCGGAGGGCCGGCACCGATCCGTGGGTCGCG
This sequence comes from Actinomycetota bacterium, assembly GCA_046735375.1. Lineage (GTDB taxonomy): Bacteria > Actinomycetota > Actinomycetes > JAKEEW01 > JAKEEW01 > DASYTV01. Next base: position 6,107 of record JBKPTD010000026.1, read on the forward strand.
ATCCACCCGCTGCGTCCATCCGCTGGCGAAGCCGGACCGGACGCCACTTTGACATCGAAGCTCGCTGCGTTGCCGCACGCCAACAGCGTCTACGTCACCCTCGGAGCCGTCATGAACCAAGCGCCCGCGGTCTTCCAGGCCGTGATCAGGGCTGCTCGCGCCTGCCGGTGAACGTCATCGTGACCACCGGGCCCGAGTTCGACATGTCTCTGCTCGGACCCGTCCGGACCGCCGTGTTCGGCGCGCCGTTCCTCCCGCAGGCGGCGGTGCTGCCGCACTGCACGGCGGTCGTCTCACACGCCGGAGCAGGCACCCTGCTCGGCGCCTTGTGCCACGGCCTGCCGCAACTGTGCCTCCCCCAAGGACAGACCAACCCCACAACACCGAAGCGCTCGTCCCCACCGGCGCGGCACTCGCTCTTCAGCCGGGCGAGATCACTACGGATGCTATGACCGAGGCGCTCAGCCGCCTCATAGGCGAGCCGTCATTCCGGCAGGCAGCGAACCGGTTACGTGGCGAGATCGACGAAATGCCGGATGCGGACACCGTCCTCGACCGCATCGTCGCCGATCGGCGCTCATGAATCGCTCGCAGATGGCCGTTGACCGGTAGAACGGACACGTGATCACCGACGCACTGGAACGGTGATGAGACGCGCCGAACGATGCTCCCACCACAAGCCCAGCGGGTGCGTCATCCCGCCGCCTGTGCGGGTGACAGGCGCCATGTCCGGCCCGCTCGGCTCGCCCCAGCAAGTCGACATCCGCCTCCGATCGGGGCATCCTGGCCGATCTCGTCGCCGAAGTTGGTCAAGGTCTGCGGCCCGAGTCGGTCAGCATGGACACCCAGAGTTTGGCGAGGAACCCGGCGAACCGTCTGTCGCTCCAGCCGCCCTCGTAGACCAGCCGGTGCCACAACGTTCCGTCGAGAGTGGCATTGAGAACGTCGCGGCATTCGGCGGTTGACACTGCGAGCTGCCCAGTCTTTCTGGCCGCGCGAGCGTAGTGGGTGCAGGCGTCGAGGCGGCCGGCGTCGTACTCGGCCACCAGCTCCGCGGCTGCGGGTTCGCTCGCGGCGGCGGACTGCACCGCGCGGTGCAGCGGGACGAAGCGACGGAAGACCGGGGTGACGACGGCGGCATGCCGGTGAAGACGGACGACGAGGTCGCGCTGGGCGAGCATCTCCTGGATCTCAGGTCGGTGCAGGAGCCGGACGTCCTGCTCGTCCCCGCGGAAGCGGGCATACCAGATCCGTCGCAGGAGGGCCGGCTTGTTGCCGAAGACCGAGTAGATGGTCTCGGCCGACACCTCAGCGGCGCGCGCGATGTCCGTGATCGTGGTCCGGGCATAGCCCTGGGCGATGAAGAGGTCGTGAGCGACGTCCATGACGCGCTGCCGGGTCTCCTGTGCGCGCGCCTGCCGCCTCGATGCGTCGTAGGGCCTCTTGACTGACGCGTTCATTTGGATACATCCTTACTGTATCGAATTGATCCAAGGATAGCGGAGGCCGCAATGGATCCGGAGACGAAGGAGTTCGTGGAGGAGTTCCTCCCCACGCACATCGAGGCGGAGAGGCGGCTTCACGCCGGGGATGCGCAGCCGCGGATGGACCTGTGGTCGCGAATCGACCCGGTCACGGTGCTCGGGGCGAAGGAGTCCGGACAAGGCTGGGCAGAGCTCGAGCCGATGTTCCGGGAGGTGGCGGGATGGTTCTCCGAGGCCATCTCCTACGACTTCGAGCTGGTTGCCGCCGGCGCGAGCGGCGACATGGCCTACACAGTCGGCTACGAGCACAACGACGTCGTTGTCAACGGGGAACGGCGGACCTACACCTTGCGCGCCACCCACGTCTACCGGCGTGAGGACGGCCAGTGGCGCACGGTTCACCGCCACGCCGACTTCCCACCTGAGGGCGGCACGGACCTGCTCGCCGAGCGGTGACGCTCGGTCGAGATGCCAGGTCCACCATGAACGACACACTGCCTTCGTTCCTCGCGACCGACGCTGACGTCTATGAGCACTTCATGGGGCGCTGGAGCGCTCGCCTGGCGGAGCCGTTCCTGGACTTCGTCGGCTGCCAGCCTGGCTCGAAGGTGCTCGACGTCGGGTGCGGCACCGGGACCCTGACGCTGGCCTTGGCCCAGCGTGGAGCCAGGGTAGTCGGACTCGATGCGTCCAGGCCCTACATCGACGGCGCGCGCCGGCTCAGACCGCATCCCAACATTGAGTACGAGCTCGGTGACGCCCGCCGTCCGCCTTACGCCGACGCGTCATTCGACGCCTGTGTCTCCACGCTCGTCATCGACGTCGTCCCAGAGGTCGAGCTGGTTGCCGCCGAGATGCGGCGAGTCACCCGTCCACGTGGCGTCGTCGCCTGCGCGACCTTCGACTTCTGGGGCGGGAACTCCGCGCTCGACCTCGTCCTGGACACCGGCGCTGCGCTGGACGCGAACATCCGCACGCTCCGGTCGCAGATCAAAGCCCGCCCCATTGTGTGGGCTCATGGACAGGCGAACCTGTGGCGGCATGTCGGCCTCGGCGACGTGGTGGAACAGCACATCGTGCTGAGCCTCGACTACACCAGCTTCCAGGACTACTGGTCCAGCTGGTCGACCGGTCCAACGCGGGTGGCGCTGCGCCTGATGGCGATGCCACCTGATCTGCGCTACGAGATCGAGCAGGCGGTCCGGGCTGGCTACCTGGCCGGCCTACCGGACGGGCCACGATCCTTCGCAACCATCGTCCGAGCAGTGCGAGGAACGTCGGGGTGACAGACCCGGCGGACGGCCGACCGGTCCGACGCCAGGCACCGCGTCATTCCGTCTAGTAGCCGCAAGTCGACCACGCTCAACGCGGCAGAATCGGACGTTGGCCGCCATTCACCATCCGAGTTCGCGCAGTCGCGCGTCGTTGATACCGAAGTGGTGACCGACCTCGTGGACCACCGTCCGGCGAACCTGCTCGACGACCTCTTGGTCGCTGCGGCAGACCGCGCAAATGGCACGGCGGTAGATCGTGATCCGGTCGGGCAGCACACCGGCGTAGGCCGTCGTGCGCCGGGTCAAAGGGATGCCGCGGTAGAGCCCCAGTGGGCCTGCCGGCCCTTCGTTGTGTTCCACGGTGATGGCCACGTTGCTCAGGAGTTCCCCTAGCTCCGCGGGTATCCCATCGAGCGCCTTGCTGACCATCGCCTCGAATCGCTCGGGATCAACCTCGACCATGGGGCAAATTGTCCGACACCGCCGCTGCGCTCAGGGAGCTGCGACCGGCTCGCGACGTCCACTCATCAACACGCGCGGATTGCGGCATGATCCTGCGCTTCGGACGGCGGCTGCAGTACCTCGCACGCAATATCAACGGCTACCGGTGCCACAGCACCGCAGGTGTGCCGTACTGTGCCGCCTGACCGGCCGACTGGTGGCCCGGTGATCTAGTGACATGCCCGTTCAGCGGGTCTTGGTGCCTCGAACTGCGTGACCGGAGGAGTGGATGCTGGGATGACGGCAGGGCGACCGATGCCCGCACAGGATGACGTGCTCGGGTACTTCAACACGCTGTCGAACTGGGGGCGATGGGGCGACGACGACGAGCTCGGCACGTTGAACCACATCACCGACGACGTCCGGCTGGCGGCGGCGCGGGCCGTGCGCCACGGCAGGAGCGTGTCGTGCGCATGGGAGATCGCCGTGCCGGGGGAGATGGAGCGGTCGACGACGACGTGCCCGCGCGCCGCCGACATGCCGGGAGCCGAGCACATGCCGGCGCGCTTCCACGGCGACCGGCGCTGGGGCTTCTCGAACGAGCAGCTCTCCATCAACTTCCACGGCAACACCGTCACCCACCTCGACTCGCCGTGCCACATCTTCTGGGACGGCACGATGTACAACGGGCGGTCGCATTCGCTGGTCGACGCCGCAACGGGGTCGGCGTGGGCGGCCGTCACGGCGGCGGCGAGCGGGATCATCACGCGTGGTGTCCTGCTGGACGTCGCCAGGGCCCGCGACGTGCCGTGGTTGGAACCGGAGCAGGGGGTGTTTCCCGACGATCTCGAGGAGGCCGAGCGTCGCCAGGGCGTGCGGGTGCGATCCGGCGATGCGGTACTCCTGCGGACCGGGTATGGCCGCGTCCGGCACGAGGCCGGTGACGCCGGCGGCGTCACGCAGGCCGGCTGGCACGCGTCCTGCCTGCCGTGGCTGCATGAACGGGAGGTCGCGCTGATCGGCGCCGACACCCCCCAGTTCAGCCGTCGGGGTACGA
>JBKPTD010000027.1:0-9493 GCA_046735375.1 Actinomycetota bacterium
TCGTCCTCCGGGCGGCGGTCGTCGCGAATGAATGCAGCAAGACGGGGCGGGCGGCCTCCTGGTGCGCCGGGCCGCAGCTCCCGGCTTGCCTCCGGACCGATCAGCCGTCGCCGGTCGTCCGCATAGTCCGGCGAGAGCAGATCCGTGATCGGCACATCGCCGGTGTCCCCGTACCACGCCTCCCGATCGGCGAACGCGAGCTTCATCGCTTCCGCTACGAGGTGGATGCCGTCCGCAGTGGCTGGGTCGAGCGCGTCGTCCGCGGATGGCGCGAGCAGGCGCAGCATCTGCAGCAGGACAGGACCTTGTCCCCAGGGCGGTGTCTTCGCGACGACCACATCGCGGAACTCGGTGACCAAGGGCTGGTCATAGCCCACCTGAAATGCCGCAAGGTCGGACGCGGTGAGGACTCCCGCGTGGTCGCGGCCGCTCGAATCCCGGTGCGGAACTCTGGCGAACGCATCGATCGCGTCAGCGACGAAACCTTCACGCCACGCCTTCCGCGCCGCGTCGATCTGGACCTCTCTGCCTGGACCGGCGGCCTCTGCCTCGTGGACGAGCCGCTCGAGCGTCCCGGCGTAGAGCGGGTTAGCGAAGATCCTGCCCGCGGCGGGAGCAAGCCCCGAGCGCAGCCAGACCTCGGCCGAGCTCGGCCAGTGCCGGATGAACAGCTCGCGGACGCCCTCGATCGTGGCGACCACACCTTCACCGAGTGGATGGCCCTGCCGGGCATAGCCGATCGCGTACGACAGCACCTCACGCAGCGAACGGGTGCCGTGGTCTCGTAACAAGAGAAGCCAGGCGTCAACGGCCGCGGGCACGGCAGCGGCCAGCAGACCAGCACCAGGGATCAGCTCGGGGCCGAGCGAGCGGAAGTGCTCGATCGTCGCGCCGGCTGGGGCCGGACCCTGGCCGGCGAGGACCACAGGTCGCGGGTCGTCGGCCAGGGCGAAGATCGCTGGTACCTCGCCGCCAGGCCCGCACGCGTGCGGCTCGACGACGTGGAGGACGAAACCGGCGGCAACCGCCGCGTCGAAGGCGTTTCCACCGGCCTCGAGCTCCGCCATGGCGGACTGCGACGCCAGCCAATGCGTCGAGGAGACCATCCCAAAGGTGCCGCGCAGGGTGGGGCGAGTGGTGAACGGCACCGGGCTCATCAGTGCTGCTGGCGGAGAAATTGCGCAATCGCGCTGAGGTCGGCCTCGCCGTACCCGGCATCAAGTGCCTGCTGCACCGCCGTGCGGTTCGCCACCGCCTGCTCCATCGGCGCACCCACCCGCCGCGCCAAGTCCAGAACGAGGTCCAGGTCCTTGGCGATCAGGTTGAGGCTGAAGGCGACAGGTGTGTCGTCGGGATGCTCGAACGCCTGGCGCTTGTACAGCACGTAGGGTGCGGCCACCGCGCTCGACGCGAAGACCTCATAGGCCGTGGACCGCTCGATGCCGGCCTTCTCCGCGAGCACGAGCGCTTCCGCGATGGCGAAGTTGAGGGCGCCCACAACTGCGTTGACAGCCAACTTCATCGCCGCGCCGGTCCCGTGGTCACCCATGTGGAAGATGCGGGTGGCGAGAACGTCGAGGACCGGCCGGGCGGCGTCCAAATCATCGTCGCGCCCGCCCGCCATGATGGTCAGCTCGCCGCGCTCGACCACGGAGACGCTGCCAGAGACCGGGGCGTCGAGGTGTCCCGCTCGCGCGTCCTCGACGAGCTTCGCGATCCGCTGCGCGGTCTGTGGATCGATCGTGCTCGTGTCCGCGACCACGGTGCCTGGATTCAGCCCAGCGATGATCCCATCATCTGCGGTGTACACGTCCTCGACCGCGCGGTCATCGGCAAGCGACACAAGGACCGTGCCCGCCGAGCTCGCCGCCTCGCGCGCGGTATCAGCCACGTCCGCACCGGTCTGCGAGGCGACCTTCTCTGCCCGCTCTCTCGTCCGGTTGTAGACGATGACGTCGGAGCCGCCGGAGCGCAGCCGCCCGATCATCGCCGCACCCATCCGACCTGTACCGACGACCGCGACAGTTTCCCAGTGTGTGTTCACAGCAACAGGGTGCCGCCGTTGACATCGAGATTCACGCCGTTGACCGCCCGATTGCGCAACAGGAACTCGACGGCGTCAGCGATATCGCCCATGGTGGCGAGCCGCCCGGTGGGCGTCCGTGACCGGTATCGCTCGAGAACCTCGGGCGGCTTGCCGCTCCAGTACGGGCTGTCGCCCACGATCCCCGGATGAATCGCGTTGACCCGGATCGGCGCGAGCTCGACGGCGAGGCTGTGGACGAGCCCCACCACCCCGCCGTTGACGGTCGAGACGGTCGTTGATCCGGGATACGGTCGCATCGCCGCCATGCCGCCGAAGACGACGATCGACCCCTCCTCGCTTATTCGCTTATGCAGCACGTGGACGACCTCGGTATAGCCGACGAGCTTCAGGGTCACCAAGGCAAGCGCACGGTCGACGTCATAGTCGGCGGCGGTGTTCTCGTCCCTGTCGATCGCCGAGAGGACGAGGTGGTCCACGCGGTCGAGGCCGGAGAGCTGGTCGGCCAGCTCGTGAGGGCGGGAGAGTTCCACGGTGAGACCCCGCGCCCGCCCGCCGATCTCTGCCGCAACGGACTCCGCGCGCTCGATGGCACGCCCGGTCAGGACGACCTCATCGCCGCGGACCGCCGCTCGGCGGGCGATCTCCTTGCCGATGCCGGCGGTGCCGCCGATCACCACGAGGTTGGGCTGCTCAGCCACCTGATCCTCCAGTGTTTCCGTCGGCGAGTACGTCACGCAGGTAGTCCCAGTCGCGCCCAAACCGGTAGGAGTGGCGCGCCGGTGGCTGTGGTGCCTGCGTTTCGAGCCAGCGCACCGGGATGTCAGCAGGGTTCGCGAATTCGTGCGCGCAGCCGACTCCGGCCCAGGCGACGTCACCGGCGGCCAGTCGGTAGCGCTCGCCGTCGAACCGGGCGTCGACTGTTCCCTCGAGGATCAGATAGGTCTCCTCGAAGGGGTGGTCATGGGGCCCGATGACTCCGTCGGGCTCGTACTGGACCATGAACATCGTCGTCAGCTGAGCCCCCAGATCGCTGTCGACCATCATCTTGACCGTGATGCCGCTATAGACCAGCAGGGCGGTGCGCATGCTCGCCGACACGGGGAGCATGCGCTGGCTCTGTTTGGTCACATCCATGTGATCGCGGGTGATGTTCCCGAAGCGGCGTGTCCTCGGATCGCGCACATCGAGCGCGACCGGTGCGGCGGCAAGCGGGGACGGCACCAGGAACGTGTCCTCATCGAACCGTTTTCGCGGCTGGGGCCCCTGCATCTCCGCCCACCGGACCGTCGCGTCGCCCTCGTTAGACCAGGTGTGTGGGACACCCACCGGGATCACCCCGTAGTCACCTGGTCCGACGACGACCGAGGCCTCCCTGGTCTGGACGACCGCAGTGCCGTCCAGCACGTGGAAGGTCTCCTCGAACGAGTGCAGGTGCATCGGCATCCGACCGTCGGGGTCGAACTCGCACACGCCGAAGCCGGTGTGCGCGGCACCGTCATCCTCGCCCACGGTCTCCCAGCGCCGGTAGCCTGCCGCGTTCGCGGCCCAGCCACCGGGTTTCACGAAGGCCGCATCCGCTCCCCGCCGGACAATGTGTCGCGAGGCCACCATCAGGTGGCCGCCGCCTTGCGCTTCGCCGTCTCGTCGAGCAAGTAGTCCCGAGACGCCTCCACCAGGCTCCTGGCTCTGTCGACGTCGTCGAGCAGCTTGCCGTCGCGCTTGCGGTACTGCCCGTCCACCATGACGGTCTCGACGTTGGACACGTCCGCGCAAAGAGTCACGGCGGCCACCGGGTCGATCACCGGCGCGACATTGAGTGCGCGGGCGTCGATCAGGACGATGTCTGCCCGCTTGCCAGGGGTTAGCGATCCGGTGCGATCGCTGAGTCCCGCCACTGCGGCCCCATTGATGGTCGCCATCTCGAGCATCTGGCGGGCGGTGAGCATGGTGTCAGGGACGGGCGTGTCGGCCTGCCAGCATTCGGCATTGACCCGCGCTCGCTCGGTGCCGAATGCGCTGCGCATCTCGGTGAACATGTCGCCGGGCGCCGTCGTCACGACATCGATGGAGAGGCCGGGCGGGAGCCCGTACTCGATGGCCTTCATCACCGGCGGCCAGCCGTGGCCCATCTGGACCTCGACCTGCGGGGCAATGGAGATGGTCCCCCCGCTGTCGGCGACCAGCTGCCACTCCTCTTCGCTGAAATAGCAGCAGTGGATGTAGGTCGTGTCCGGCCCGAGCAGACCGTAGTCGTCCAGTTGCTTGATCATACCGAACCGGCCGGCCACCCGGCCCATCGCCACGTGGACGGTGATCGGAATGCCGAGGTCGCGGGCGAGGCTCCACTCGGCGCGTACGACATCCTCGAGGCAGAATCCGGGCCCGCGGGTGGCGAGACCCATGGTGAGCAGCCCGTGGTCGGAGGAGAAGTAGGTCTCCCGCACCCGCCGAACGTCATCAGCCGGAATGGCGATCTTGCTCCCGAACCAATAATCCGACAGCGATGTGTTCGCGCTGCCGTACGCGTACTGGGCGCGGATCCCGGTCTCCTGCAGGCCGCGGATGCCGGCGTCGGGGTGCTCAGGTGTGTTGTTGATGTGCGACCAGTCCACCAAGGTGGTGATGCCCGCGTTGAGGCATTCCAGCGAGCCGGCCAGGTTGCTCGCGTAGACGTCTTCGGCGCGATAGGCAGGCGCGAAGGTGTCGAGGACTTCGACGAAATAGTCGTCGAGGGTGGCGTTCGGCGCGCAGCCGCGGATCGCGGCTTCCCACGTGTGGCGGTGAGTGTCCACGAACCCTGGAATGGCGATACGGCCGCTCGCCTCGACGACCTCCGCGTCGGCATCGATGTGTCGCTCGATCCCCGCGATCTTCCCGTCCTCGATGAGGATGTCGCCCTGCGGCAGGTCACCGAGCTGAGGGTCCATGGTGATGACCGTGCCGCCGCGGATAAGTGTCTTTGTACCCATGCCTGCAGCTCCTTTGCCTGGCAAGAGAGGGATCAGTAGGCGGCGAGGCCTTTCGTGGCCTCGACCACCTTGTCGACGGTGGGGATGACCTGTTCCTCGAGGGAGTCGGCGAAGGGCAGCGGGACGTTCGCCGCCGCGACGCGCTTGATTGGCGCGTCCAGCAGCTCGAAGCCCTCATCGGCAACGATGGACACGAGCGTTCCGCCCCAGCCGCCTTGGTAGGGGTTCTCCTCGACAACCAGCAGCTTCGATGTGTGCTCCAGTGATCGCAGGACGGTATGGACGTCCAGCGGCACCAGGCAGCGCAGATCGATGACCTCGGCCGAGATCCCGTGATGAGCGAGCTCGTCGGCCGCGGCGAGCGCCACCGGCACCGTCGAGGCGAGCGCGGCAATGGTGAGGTCACCGCCCGAACGCCGGATCGTGGCCTGCCCGAGCTCGACGATGTGGTCGGGCGGCGCGACCTCGCCCTTGCTCGCGAACAGGCCCTTGTGCTCGAAGAAGACAACCGGGTCGTCGCTGCGGATCGCTGCGGCCATTAGGCCGATGACATCTGCCGGGGTCGACGGGGCCGCGATCTTCAGACCGGGGACGGTGAGAACCCAGTTCTCCACCGCCTGCGAGTGCTGGGCGCCGAAGCCGAGCCCACCTCCGTTGGCGGTCCGGATCACCAGTGGTACGGTCACCTGCCCGCCGGTCATGTAGCGGACCTTCGGGATCTCGTTGGCGAGATAGTCCCAGCAGCAGGCGAGGAAGTCGCTGAACATGATCTCGGCGACCGGCCGCATGCCGGTCATTGCCGCCCCCATCGCCGCACCGACGATCGCCTGCTCCGAGATCGGGGTGTCCCAGACCCGCCGCGCCCCAAACTCGGCGAAGAGGCCAACCGTCGTCTTGAACACGCCCTCGGCCGCGCCGATGTCCTCGCCGAGGCAGACCACCGCAGGGTCGCGGCGCATCTCTCTCGCGATGCCCTCGGCGACCGCGTCGCGATAGGTGATGGCGGTCGGTTCCCCCAACTCTTTGGGCACTGACTCTTCGGACACTGGGCGGGTGGTGGCTTCCGCGGGAGTCTCCTCGGTCGTGGAGCGCGCGGATACCTGCACGACCGGGGTACGCCACGCCGCGCCGCCGTCGGCCCAGACGTCGGTGAATGCTTGATCCGGCTCGGGCTCAGGGGCGTTCTTGGCGGCGTCGATCGCTTCCTCGACGATCCGGGCGGCTCTGGCGTCGGCCTCCTCCACCGCTTGCGGTCCTACGCCGAGCGCCTCGAGCCTGGCTCGGGCGATGTCGAGCGGGTCGTGCTTGAGCCACCGCTCGACCTCCTCGGGGGGCCGGTACTTGGCTGGATCTGACCTGCTGTGCCCGAAGTGCCGGTAGGTCTGCGCCTCGATCACCGTGGGTCCGTCTCCGCGCCGGGCCCGATCAGCCGCCTCCTGGACGGCGTCCCTGACGAGGACGACGTCGTTGCCGTCAACGACTATGCCGGGCATCCGGTACGCCGGGGCCCGGTCGGCTGCCGGGTTGTCGGCCGCGGTCACGGCACTGATCGGCGTGTACTCCATGTACAGGTTGTTCTCACAGACGAAGAGGACCGGCAGCCGCCACACAGATGCGAGGTTCAGCGCTTCGTGGAACGCGCCGATATTCGTCGCGCCGTCGCCGAAGAAGGCCACGGCGACCTGGCCACTGTCGCGCAGTCGTGCCGACCATGCCGCGCCTGCCGCCATGGGCAGATGTGACCCGACGATCGCGTACGACCCGAGCATCCCGACCGCCGCCTTGGTCAGGTGCATCGATCCGCCCTTGGCCCGGCACAGCCCAGTGGCCTTGCTCATGAGCTCAGCCAGGCACTCCTCCGCGGATGCCCCGCGAGCCATCGCGTGATGGTGGCCGCGATAGGTAGCGAAGACGTAGTCGTCCGGCCGCAGTGCCGCACTCGCCCCGACCGCGACCGCCTCCTGCCCAGCGGCGAGATGGGTCGTCCCCTTCACCAGCCCCGACATGAAGAGGTCGTGCGCTGCCTTCTCGGTGCGCCGGATCACCGCCATCTGCTCGTAAAGCACGAGCAACTCGTCCGCGGTGATGCCGTGCGGCTGCGGCGCATCAGGTGCGGTCATCGTGACTCACCGTTCGGCGCCGCGATGCTGCCGTTGTTCAGGTGTGACTGCGCCTCGCGCAGGGTGTTCAGCTCGCCGCCGGCGGTCCAATACTTCCGGCCGGCAACGAGCAGTTCCTCAGCAGGGAACTTGGTGATCACCTCGCAGCCGTCCGACGTCACGACCACCTCCTCCTCAATCCGGGCGGCGGACCAGCCGTCGGAGGCCGGCCAGTAGGTCTCGAGGGCGAACACCATGCCCTCCTCGAGAACCTCCGGGTGGTCGAGCGAGACCAGCCTGCTGAAGATCGGCTTCTCCCAGATGGCCAGCCCCACACCGTGGCCATACTGCAAAGCGAAGGCGGCCATCTCGTCGGCGAAGCCGAACTCCTCCGCACGTGGCCAGACGGACACGATGTCCGCCGTCGTCGCGCCGGGCTTTACCAGTGCGATGGCCTGGTCCATATATTCGCGGCAGCGGACGTACGCGTCCCGCATCGCCGGCGACGCGCTGCCCACCGCGAAACATCGGTAATAGCAGGTGCGGTAGCCGAGGTGGCTGTGCAGGATGTCGAAGAACGCGGGGTCACCCGGCCGGACGATCCGGTCGGAGTAAACGTGCGGATGTGGCGCGCAGCGCTCGCCCGATATCGCGTTCACACCCTCGACGTACTCGCTGCCGAGGTCGTAGAGAACCTTGCTGACCAGGCCGACGCACTCGTTCTCTCTCACTCCAGGTCGCAGGAACCCGTACAGCTCCTCATAGGCAGCGTCGACCATCGAGCATGCCTGAGCGAGCAGCGCGATCTCGTCCGCCGTCTTGATCCGCCTGGCCTCGAGGAAGACCTGCTGCCCATCCACGACGTCCAGACCCTCCGCGCGGAGCGAGGCGAGGATGGGCATCTCCACCACATCCACCCCGAGCGGGGCATCCGCTACGCCGTGCTCGCGCAGCACGGTCGCGACCTTGCCGGCGACATCCGCGGCGATCCCGGCGTCCGGATGGAAGGCACCACGCAGCGTCGAAATGCCGGCACGGGCCCGGGCCGGTCCATCCAGCCATGGGTTATAGAGCTGGTGATGACGTGCCGCTGAGCCGAAGTCCCAGACGACCGGCTCACCGCCGCGGGGGAGCAGCGCGAAGCGGATCAGCTTGTCCATCGCCCAGGTACCGATGTGGGTCGCCGTCATGTAGCGGATGTTCGAGAAGTCGAATGTCAGCAGCGCTCCCAACTCGGACTGCTCGAGCTTGGCCCGCAGCTTGTCCAGCCGATCTCGGCGCAGCCGGTCGAGATCGATCCGCTCCTCCCAGTCGACGGCGTTGGGGCCGTATGTCCTGATCGCCATCGCCCGCCACTCCCTGCTGTTCACAGCGGTGTTAAGCGCTACTTATCGCCCAGTCAAGTAAGGCCGGCGGACGGCGTCAAGTCGGGGCCCATTGTTCAGTCGGGATCGCCGTCGGCGCCCTCGCGGTAACCTCTACTGGACAGTCACTGGAAAACGATCTCTGGGGAGCGATCGCTGAGCCCGTCACCAGTGCCACCAATTGGCGAACGTTTGCGCGAGGAGCGGGTACGTCGCGGTCTTAGCGTGCGGGGTCTCGCCCGCGACATCGGTGTCTCCGCCAGCCTGATCTCACAGATCGAGACGGAGAAGAGCAAGCCCTCTGTCAGCACTCTTTACGCGATCACAACCGCGCTCGGTGTCTCGATCGAGGATCTGTTCGATGTGAACGGCCTAACCGGCCAGGCCCGTCCCGCGACTCCGGTGAGCGGTTCCGCCTCAGCGGCCACGGTACTGGTCGACACCGGTGGACTCCACGCGGGCCGCCAGCGGGTGCTCACGCCGAACCGGCAGGATCGAGTCGGGCCGGTCATTCAGCCGGATGACCGCGACGTCCTGACCCTCGACTCCGGCGTGATCTGGGAGCGGCTCGGTCAGGTTCCCGGCGTTCACGTGGACTTCCTGCGCATCACCTACCAGCCGGGCGGGACCTCTTCGAGCTCGGGGCAGCTGATGCGCCATTCTGGAACCGAGTACGGCTACGTCCTGCGCGGGGAGCTGATCCTCACGCTCGGCTTCGACGAGCACCGATTGCAGCCCGGAGACGCGGTCTGCTTCGACTCGACGACACCGCACGGCTACCACAACGACGGTCCCGAGCCTGCCGTGGGCATCTGGTTCGTCCTCGAGCGCACCGACTGAGGGGGAGGATCACCCGCCGGCCTTCTTCGCCGTCGGCGCGTCCCCTTCAGCGGCTGAGCCGGTGGGCTCGCCGTCGATGTTGGCAACCTCTGGGTCGGTGACCTCGTAGCGCCGGACGTATGTCGAGAGAAATGCCGAAGCGCTCGCGGCGATCGGGATGGCGATGAATGCCCC
>JBKPTD010000028.1:0-32010 GCA_046735375.1 Actinomycetota bacterium
AGTGCCTATCTCGGTGCCACCGTGAGCCGCCCATGCCGAGCGCAGCACCTGACGGTGGCCGTCGAGCGCATCGGCGTAGCTGGGCCCTAAGCGGCTCAGCAGCAGGGTTGAGCCCTCGATGTCGGAGAACAACAACGACACAGTCCCGGACGGCAGCTCGCGCAAAGGTTCCTACTTCCTGATCCCACTACCTTGAGCCTGATTCCCCGGGTCATCGCTCGTCAAGATCGCTGAGGTCGCGGAGCTTCGCCAACCGCGGACAGGGCAACACTGGCCGGGTGGCGCCTGTGGCCCCTCACGCCCGGGCCACTTGTTGTCGGCGCGAATCGCGGGGAGCGGTGGTGCCGCATTTAACCGATCGGCGGGGTGAATGCTTGGCCAGTCGGCGGCCATGTCGATCACGGTCCAGCCGCCGGCGGCAAACACTTACCGCGAAGCTCTCGTCGAATTTCATCTCCTTCTTATCGCGTCCTCAGCGGTGGCTCAGGCCGTGGGTCGACGCTTCAAGATGCGGTTTCCTTCGAGATTCGCCGACACCGTCACCGGCTGGGCCTTCGGGCGCTCGGGACGGCGTTAGCGACTGACTCAGGAGAGGACATGAAGCGCATCCGAATCAAGAAACCGAAGCTGAGGGGGGCGGACCCCCTGCCCGAAGTCCTCTCGCTCGACCCCAGGGACCCCGACGTCCGTCGAGCTGTTGCTCTCGCACGCGCTGCTGGCAGTAAGGATGCGACGCGCAGGTGACCAAACGGCGGAGGTGGGGCGGAGTCACCCGGAGTGGAACCAAGGCGCTCTAGCCCGCATGCCGCGCTTGGTCGCATCGGGTCCGCCTGGAGTCGGGTCGCGCCCGGGGTCGGGCCAGGGCTGGTATTCGCGGCTGGGGTCGAGGGCGACTGGTGGACGCGAACGAGCGGGGGAGGGGTGTGGGCGTCCTATCGCCGAGCGGATCGGGGCCGCGAATTACTCATGTGAACCGCGGAACAGTCCCATGGTGCGCGCTTTCCGGACCGCGTTGGAGCGTGAGGAGACGCCAAGCTTGTGGTAGATCGATCGAGTATGTGTGTGGACCGTGTTGCGTGACAGGTAAAGCTCGCGGGCGATCTCGCCTTCAGACAGCGAACCCGCCAGCATCCGCAGCACCCCGATCTCGCGATCGCTCAGGTCGCGGTTCGCCTGCCGGTGTCGTGGCGCGAGTCTCGCCACCCGCTCCAGCCGCTCGCGCAGCACACCCGGATCGGCACAGGCGTCGAGAACTGTCCGCGCCTCGGCGATCGCCGCTGCTGCGCCAGCATGATCCTCGGCCATCCGAAGCACAGCCGCGTGGCTGACCAGCGCCACGCCCAGGTGGAGGGGCGTATTCAGATTGTGAGCGTCGGCCACACCACGTTCGGCAGCCCGCCTCGCTTCGTCAGATCTTCCTTGAGCCGCCAGGGACATCCCGATTGCGATGAAGACGCTCCCGTCGAAATCTTCTATCCCCTTGTCGAGGGCTAGCGCCATGGCTTGCTCGGCGAGGAGAGTCTGCTCGTCCAATCGGCCTGCGTCTGCGAGCACAAGCGAGCGATACGCCATCGCCGTCGCCGCGGCCAACCAGCGACCGCGCTGCGGCGCGAGTTCAGCAGCCTCTGCCAGCCAGCGCTCGGCCTCTTCCAGCTCTCCGCGAAGGTACAGGCCACGGCCGATCACCAAACAGATCGCGGGTCGCCAGGGGGACTGCTGCCCCTCGAGCCCGGCGGCGCGGAGACTCGACTCGATCCCGGCCGCGAGGTCGCCGTCCGGCGGAAACACCGCGAGCAGGGTGGCCAGACTGGACTCGGCCGACGCGAAACCGTCGGGGAGCGGTCCGCGGTCGAGTCCACTCATCTGCTGGACGGCGATCACGGCCTGCTGGGACTCCTCGCGCCTTCCGGCGAGCGCGAGAACCCAGGCCCTCGTGAGCTGCGACCACGGATCAGAGCTGGCGACATCGGGGGGGATGCGCTGGACCCAGGAAAGGACGGTGTCACTTCGGTTCGTCTGCGCAAGGCGGTTCCAGGACTCGCCGATCAGCTGAGATGCCGCGGTGAAGTCCTTGGCAGCCAGCAGATTCTCCACCGCATCGTCGACAAGGCCGTGCTCGCGGAACCAGAGAGCGGCACGTGCATGCAGGCGAGGCGCGAGACCAGGCTCACGATGCTCCAAGTCGACGCGCAGCAACTGCGAAAACAGCGGATGGAAGCGATACCACTCTCCTTCGCCGTCGAGCGGAGTCAAGAACAGATTCGTTCGTGCAAGCGTGAGCAGGTCTATCGCTGACCCCTCGCGGTCGAGGACGACGTCGCACAGGCTCCCGCATAGCCGTTCCAGAACCGACGAGCGCAGCATCAGATCCTGCATCGTTGCGTCGTGCGCGGCGAGCACCTCGCCGGCGAGGTAGTCGATCACGTGACGGTTCGTCCCACCGAACCGCGTCACGAACTCGTGCCGGTCCGGTGCTCTCTGGAGGGAGAGCGCAGCCAGGCACAGCCCCGCGGACCAGCCTTGGGTACGTCGGACGAGCTGCGAGACATCGGAACTTGTCAGGTCGAGCCCCAGGTGACCGTTCAGGAGAACATCTGCCTCCTCGGCGGTGAACGCAAGCTCCTCGGCGCGCACTTCGGACAGCGCGCCGTGCGCGCGAAGGGCAGCGAGCGGCAGAGCCGGCTCAGTCCGCGACGAGATCAGGATCTGAAGGCTTTCCGGCGCGTGGGCGATCAGCCAAGCGACACTGTCCCTGGACACACCACTCGCGAGAGCGTGGAAGTCGTCGAGGACCAGCGCCACATCGCCTTGCCCGGCGAGCTCGTTGACCAGTCGCGGCAGGACCACCCCAATGATCGCTGAGGAGCCCACCACCTCCGGTGTGGGTGAGATGTCCACCTGAGGGCATGCCTGCCTGATCGCTTCCAAGATATGCACCCAAAGAATCACCGGGTCGTTGTCGCGCTCGTCGAGGCTCACCCACGCCACAGGTCTCATCGGTGCCTGGGCTGCGCACCACAGGGCCAGCATCGTGGTCTTGCCAGAGCCTGCCGGCGCCGCGATCAGCGTCATCTTGATGCCAAGGCGCGGCGCGAGTCGCTCGAGGAGACGTTCGCGCGGAACGGTCTGATCACGCTGCGCCGGCGGACGCAACTTGGTTACGAGCAGCCGGGCGGGCTCCCAATTCAGCGTTCCCCCACGTCGCTTGGGTCCGTAACCCCGTCCCCGAGGACATCTTGAGGCATCGTACGAACAGGGCTAGGAGATCGACAGCCAGTGCTTAACCAGCGTAACTCGAACAGCTCTCCTGTCGAGTTACCGGGAAGCTGGCGCGAAGGTGGACGATGTTTGACCGTCAGACCAACCGTAGGCGAACAGTGCGTCCATGTTCCCTCTAGCGGCGGGGGTGAGTCACGGACTTGCGTCGCCAGCCCACTCTCCACCTCAGGCCACTACTTCAAGCCCGCGCTCCCGCTCGTACCCTTCGGCGTACCAGCCGCCTGCGGCCATCAACTCCTCATGACGGCCGCGTTGGACAACGCGTCCATGCGAGAGCACCAAGATCTCATCCAGCTCCTCCAACCCGCGCAGGCGGTGGCTGACGACGACGAGAGAACGCCCGCGCGACTCGTCCAGAAGGTCGCGGACGAGGTCGTCGGCGGTGGCCAGGTCGAGGTGTTCGGTCGGCTCGTCCAGCACCAACACCGGAAAGTCGGCCAAGAGCACGCGGGCCAGCGCCAGTCGCTGCCGCTCGCCGCCGGACAACCGTTCACCGTGCTCGCCCACCGCACTGTCCAGCCCCTTGGGCAGCGCGTCGATCCGGTCGCGCAGGCGTGCCCGCTCCAGAGCCTCGCGCAGCTGGTCCGGCGCGGCGTCCGGGTGAGCCAGCCGCAGGTTCGCCCCCACCGTCGAGTCGAAGATGTGCGCGTCCTGGGCGAGCAGACCCACCGAGGCACGCACGACGTCGCCATCGAGGTCCCGGGTGTCGATGCCGTTCAATTGCACACGGCCGGCGGACGGCTCGAGGAAGCGCAGCAGCGCCATCGCGATGGTCGTCTTCCCAGCGCCACTCGGCCCGACGACTGCAACTCGACGACCGGACGGCAGGTCGAGGTCCACGCCCGCAACGGCGTCCGCGTTGTCGGCATGCCAGCGCACGGCAAGCCCCTCCACCCGAAGGTGTATCGGTCCCGGCGGGATCGTGCGGCTGATCTTCGGTTCGATCACTGGGTCTGGGGAATCCACGACCTCGAAGACCCGGCCGGCCGAGGCGGTCGCCCTGGTCAGCTCGCGGGAACTACTGGGGAGCCCGGCCAGGACGTCGGCCAAGGCAAGCGGCAACAGGACCACCACGACAAGCAGCACTGCCGACAGCTGCGCTGACCGAACGGCGGGCAGGGCAACAAGCACCGTCGCCCAAATGGTGAGGCCCACCACGAGCACGAGTCCGGCGGCGCCTAGCGCGTTCGCCCGCCCGGCCCTGCGCAGACCGCTGTCGAGCCGGGCACTCGACTCGTCGAGCGCGGCCAGGCGCCGGTCCGCCTCACCGTACGCCTGCAGCTCGGGCACCCGCTCGAGAGTGTCGACGACTAGCGCCGACAATTCGCCGCGAGTACGCACCACGTCGAGCTCGGCGCTCCGCGACCACCGACGCACGGCGGCGGGTAGAGCTACGGCGAGCAGGAGCACAGCAGCGCCGACGACCGCGGCCGCGGGCGGGAGCACCGCGACCAGGAAGACGAGAGTGCCGGTCGAGACCAGCAGTCCGGCGGCATACGGCAGGAAGGCGCGGACGAACACGTCCTGTACGCCATCGACATCTGCCACGAACCGCCCAAGCAGATCTCCCCTGCGCAACGCCGGAAGCCCGGCCGGGGCCAGGCGCTCCAACCGGCCGAATATGGTGACCCGCAGATCCGCAAGGACACGCAGTGTCGCGTCGTGGGTCATCACGCGCTCCAGGTAGCGGAACGCGGCCCGACCAACGGCAAAGGCGCGCACACCGACCACGCCGAGCGACAGCGCGGCGATCGGCGGCTGCTCCGCCGCGCGCGCGATCAGCCAGGCACCCGTGGCCAGCAGGGCTACCGCGCAGCCGGCTGCGAGCGCCCCGGCCAGCAGCCCGATGGCGAGGCGTCCCCACCGCGGCCGCACTAGGGCGAGGACGCGCGCTAGGACGGTCATGCCGCACCCCCGACCGGCGTTGTCGACGGCTCGCGGAGTGCGACGTGCTGGCCGCCGAGGGCGGTCACCGCGGGCCGGTGGGTCGCGACCACCACCATGCGCCCCGCGAGGGTGGTCCCCATTGCGGCGACGACGTGACCTTCGGTCGCCACGTCCAGGTGTGCGGTCGGCTCGTCCAGCAGAACGAGTCGGCAATTGCGGCGGGCCACCCGCAGCAGCACCCGCGCCAGCGCTACTCGCTGCCGCTGGCCGGCCGAGAGCCCTGCACCTGCGTCACCGAGGGTCGCCGCCGCCCCGCCCGGGAGTGCGTCAACGAAGTCGCACCTCGCGGCCCGCAACGCACGGCTCACCTCCTCATCGGTGGCATTCGGCTCGCCGAAGCGGACGTTCTCGGCCAACGTGCCGGCGAAGAGCAGCGGCCGTTGCGGGAGCCAGGCCACAGTGTCCTGCCATGCCGGGGGATCGATGTGGGCGAGGTCGGTGGAGCCGACCCACACCCGGCCGGAGTCGGGCCGCCGCGCGCCGAGCAGCACGGCCAGCAGCGTGGACTTGCCACCGCCGCTGGGAGCGGTCACGACCGTGGTCTCGCCGGGGCGCACGGTGAAGCTGACCTCCCGCAAGGTGTCGGCCGCCGCATCGGGCGGCCGCACCCGCACGTGATCGACCCGCAGCACCTGCTGGGAGAGGTCGGCCACGTCGCGACGCCCGCCGACGACCCGACTCGGCGCGTCCACGACCGCGAAAGCCTGGTCGGCGACGGACAACCCCTCCGCGCTCGCGTGGTACGCCGCGCCGAGATTACGGATCGGCAGGTAGGCCTCGGGAGCGAGCACCAGCACAAGCAGCGCGTTGTGCAGGCCCACCTCACCGTGGAGCAGCCGCAGCCCGATGCCCACCGCGACCACCGCCACCGAAAGGGTGGCGGCAAGCTCCAGCACAAACGCCGACAGAAACGACACCCGCAGCACCCGGTTGGTGGCCTGCCGGTAGCGATCACCCACGTCACGGATGGTCGCCGTCTGCGCCTTCGCGCGGCCGAACACCTTCAGCGTGGCCAGTCCTGCCACGACGTCGAGAAAATGGCCGCCGAGCACGGCCAGTGTGCGCCACTGGCGGTCGGTGGCGCGGCGGGTATGCAGACCGACGAGCACCATGAAGACGGGGATCAAGGGCAGCGTGACCGCGATGAGCAGCCCGCTGACCCAGTCGACGACGGCTATCTGCACGAGGACGACGGCGGGCAGGACCACCGCGAGCACGAGTTGGGGCAGGAACCGAGCGAAGTAGCCGTCGAGGGCGTCAATCCCTCGGGTGACCAGCGTCGCGAGCTCGCGCGACGATGCAGTCGCATGCGGCGGCCGGTCCAGAACAGCACGCTCGAGCACCGCCGACCGCAGCTGCGCCTTGACCCGCGCCGCGCTGCGCTCCGCTGCCGTCTCCTGGAGATAGGCGAGGCCCGCCCGGGTCGCCACGACGCTGAGCAGAAGGGTGAGCGGTGTTGCGAGCGCGGCTGCGCTCGCTCCCTCCAACACGGCGCTGTCGAGGATGTCGGCGAGGAGCCACGCCTGTGCGACGACGAGCGCGGCGACAGCTGCGCCGACGAGCGCCGTGCGGATGAGGAAGCGCCGCGTCGTCGGTGACAGCCGAAGCAGACGCCGGTCGACAGGCGGCCGTTTGGATCCCCGTCCGCCAGCCGCGGTGATCGAGGCGGGAAGTGCGGCGGTTCCTACCCCGTCGTGGCTCGTGGCGTCCCCGGCGCCTGGCCGCCCGTCGCCGGGGACGACGATGCCTGGGTCGGCCACGGGGGGCGCAGCCTCGGAACGGGGGACCGTCCTCATCAGCTGCACCTCCAGGCCTCAAGCGCCTCTGAGGATTCAAGCACCCCTGCCGTCGCCGTTCGCCGGCCCGACGAGTTGCTGAATCGAAACGAGCTCGAGCCCTAGCTCGGCGATCCGTTCCACGAGTCCGTAAAGCGCCGCGTCGTCGCGGACCTTGCCAGTCATGACCGTGGTGCCCTCCACCTGCGAAAGCTCCATGCCAGTGAACACGAGCTCGAAGCGGTCATCTAGCTCCCCGCGCACGACGAGTTGGTAGGTGGCATCTCTCACGGCTACGCCTCGGTGGAACAACGCTGTACGGCTGTTGGCGGCTTGGTCACTGTCTCCAGCGACTGCCCGGAGGCGTTGACCGCGCGGGTCTCTGCGGCGTTGGCCATGGCATCCTCCTGCCGGCCTCGTGCCGACTAAGCGAGCCGCTCGGAGATGTGATCCCCGACGCGCATCGCGTTCGCCATGGCGGTGAGGGCAGGATTCACCGCTCCGATGCTCGGGAAGAAGCTGGTGTCCACCACGTAGAGGTTGTCCAGTTCGTGTGCCTTGCAGTTGGCATCGAGTACCGAGGTGGCCGGGTCGGTGCCGAAGCGAACCGTGCCGGCCTGGTGCGCACAGCCCGCGACGGGGATGTCGTTCTTCATGTAGATGTCGCGGGGGATGAGGTGGTGTGGATGCATCCCGAGATGGCTGAGATGCTTCTTCACCCGGTGGTAGAGCTGACCGAGCGGCTCTCGGTTGTTCGGCGTGTAGCTCAGGACGATCTCGCCGTTATCGTTCAGCGTTACCCGGTTGTCCGGATCCGGAAGATCCTCGGTGGACAGCCAGAAATCGATGGCGCGCTCGGCAACCTCCCTGAGCGCGAACGTGGGCGCAAGCCCGGCCTCGATGGGCTTCTCGCCGCGGTACATCGGTGCCGAGGACTTGCCGACCATCTGGACGTTACCCATCGGGAACTCGAAGTCGGCGTCACCGAAGTAGTAGTCGTTGAAGCCAAGGGTCTTCTGGAACTTGGTCGAGTTTGGCTCCGTCGAGACCGCCAGAAACGCACGGCTGTTGTGGAACATGTAGTTGCGACCGACTTGGTCCGAGCCGTTGGCCAGCCCGTTGGGGTGCCGGTCGTTCGCGCTCGCCAGCAGGATTTGGGCTGAGTTGGCGGCGCCGGCCGAAACCACCACGATCGAGCCCCTGAACCGCTGTTCCTGACCGTCGACATCCGCGACGACCGAGGTGACGGTTCGTCCGGGACCGTCGGTCTCCAATCGGCGGACCCGAGCGTTGCGGACGAGAGTGACGTTGTCCTGGCGGATGGCGGGGCGGACAGCGATGACATCGGCGTCGCACTTGGCGTGAACCAGGCAGGGGAAGCCGTCGCAGGTCGCGCAGCGGATGCACGTGCTGAATGCGGGGTTGGCCTCGTCCAGCATGATTCCGCACGGGGCGTGAAACGGGTGCAGCCCAACGGCCTTCAGGTCGTCGAACAGCTGCTGCATGCGGGGTTCGTTCGACACCGGTGGGGACGGGTACGGTGCGCTCGAGCGTGGGTCGGTTGAGTCTTCCCCGCGGATGCCGTGCACCTGGTACAGCTGCTCGGCCTGCGTGTAGTACGGCTCCATCACGTCGTATCCGATGGGCCACGCGGGCGAGACCCCGCCGTGGTGCTTGATCTCCTCGAAGTCGCGCTCACGGAGGCGGTAGAGCGCCGCGCCGTAGAACTTGGTGGCGCCACCGACGAAGTAGTGCACCTGCGGTTGGAATGCTTTGCCTTCCCCGTCGCACCAGGTGTCCTTGGAGACGTACCGGTTGTCAACAAAAACGGCCTTGGCGTCCCAGTTCTCCACTTCTCGGGGCAGCCAGTCCCCGCGTTCGAGGACCAGCACGTTCCGGCCCGAGGGTGCCAGGCGGTGTGCAAGGGTGCCGCCACCGGCGCCCGAGCCGATGATGATTACGTCATAGGTGTCGGGCATCGCCGTCTCCTTCGTGCCCCCGCGTCAACGGGCTTTGTGGTCAATAGCGTGAGATGTAGGGGAGGTGACGACGTCGGATGTCACGACCATCCCCAGGTGTGGCCGCCGTCGGCTGTGGCGCGGCTCATGCATTCAGCTCCTCCATGCGCTCCTCGAGGATGATGCGACCGGCGGCCTCGATGAGTGCGAGGTGGGAGAACGCCTGCGGGAAATTGCCCAGGTGCCGCGCGCGCCCTACCTCGAACTCCTCGGCGTAGAGCCCGAGCGGGGAGGCGATCCGCACCAGCTTCTCGAGCAGGTCCGACGCCTGCTGCATCTCACCGATGACGGACAGCGCGGAGACCAGCCAGAACGAGCAGATCAGGAACGTGCCCTCCTTGCCGGACAGACCGTCGTCGGTCTCGGTGGTGACATAGCGCAAAACGAACCCGTCCTCGGTCAACTCTTCGGCGATGGCCCTGACGGTGGCCTGCAGACGCTCGTCCGAGCCGGGCAAGAACCCGAAGATCGCGGAGAGCAGCGTCGAGGCATCGAGCGCATCGGTGTCGTAGTGCTGGCGCAGGACACCACGTTCGCTTACCCCGTGGGCAAGGATGTCGGCCTTGATCTCGTCCGCGACCGCGGCCCACTCGGCCCTGAGCTTGTCATCACCGCGTATTGCGGCCAGCTTTGCCGCTCGATCGAGGGCCACCCAGCCCATCAGCTTCGATGAGACGTAGTGCTGGGGCGCGCCGCGGGCCTCCCAGATGCCTTGGTCGGGCTGTCGCCACACCTCTGTGGCGCACTTGGCCTGGGCCTGGATGAGGGGCCAGAGGCGGCCGGGCAGTCGCTGGCTGCGGCGGGTGTGCAGCAGCAACGAGTCGAGCACGGCGCCGTACACGTCGTTCTGGCGCTGGTCGAACGCACCGTTGCCGACGCGCACGGGACGTGCGCCCTCGTAGCCGGCGAGCTCGCCGAGCAGCTGCTCTGTAAGGTCACGGCGGCCGTTGATGCCATACATGATCTGCAGGCCGCCGTCCTTGTTGGGCTCGAGGTCGGCCACGAACTGCATGAACTCGTCGGCTTCCCAGTCCAGGTTCAAGTAGTGGAGTGCCTGCAGGGTGAAGGTGGTGTCGCGGATCCATGTGTAGCGGTAGTCCCAGTTGCGTTCCCCGCCCGGCGACTCCGGCAACGAGGTGGTGAGGGCGGCGACGGTCGCGCCCGTCGGCATGTAAGTGAGGCCCTTGATCGCGAGTGCGGATCGCTCGAGCGCCGCGCGGAGCGGATGGTCAGGGACACGGGCGCGCGCCAACCACTTGCGCCAGAATTCGACGGTGGTGTGAACGCGGGCGTAGGCGTCGGCGACGTCGGTCGGCACCGCCAGGCCGTCGGCCCAGGACAGCGCGCAGAAGGCACGGTCACCCTTGCGGAGCACGTGGCGTGCGCGGGCAGTACTGCCCTCGATGCCCATCGAGAGGTCGGTGGCGAGCCGTAGCGTCATCCCGCCTCCGGTGACGTCGGCGGTGTGACCGTCCTCGTCGAGGATGGTCCACTGCGCGGGCGTCCGCGCGTAGTCGAACGCCGGTTCGCAGACCAGCTCGAGCTCGGCCTCGCCGTCGATGCACTCGACGACCCGCACCAGCATGTGCTGCGCATCGTCGTCCATCGGCGGTCGGGTGTGCGGGGTGACGCGGTCGGGGCCGGTGCGCGGCCCCATCGTCAGTGCCTCCTGCACCACCAGCCAGCCGTCGCCGCTGTGCCAACCCGTGGTGACCACGTTGCTGCCGGGGTTGTAGACCCGCCCGGTTGGGACATTGATGCCGTACGGGCCGAACCGGAACGACCCGGCGCCGCGATCGAGGAGGCTGCCGAAGACGCTGGGTGCGTCGAAGGCGGGCACGCACAGCCAGTCCACGGAACCATCAGGAGCGACGAGCGCACCGGTGTGGCAGTCCGACAGAAAGGCGTAGTCGGCGATCGGTGGGAAGGGAGACCGATTAAGCGTCATGGTCGACTCCTACAACCCTGGGTCGCCCAAGTGACGATCGCGACTTTTCCATGCAAGCTCATGCTGGCGCTCCTTGGTCGGCGGAGGGAATGGGCGGGGGTCCTGATACGGCCGCAGGCTGCTCAGGCGGTGCGCTGACCCGGCGGCGGAACACGACGTACGACCAGGTCTGATACGCGAGAACCACGGGTGTGAGGACGAGTGCCACCACGGTCATTACCTGCAGCGCATAGTGGCTGGAGGCAGTTGACGCGACGGTGAGGTTGTTGGCCGAGGATGTGCTGGACACCAGCACGTTCGGGTACAGATTCGTGAAGATCGATATCGTGGTCAGACCGATCGCTGTCGCTGTTGCGGCGAACGCCCACCCCTCGCGACGGGCGCGCTCGGCGACTCCCGATGCGAGCAACGCAAGGACAGCGAGCGCTGGCGGTAGCACACCGCGCAGAAAACCCTGGTCCGAGAGGATCGGTGTCCAGATCGCGAAGCCGACCAGCAGGAGCCCTGCCAGCCAGTGACTGCGCAGCGCCGTCGTGTGGGAACGCTCTCGGACCGGCCCAGTGGTGCGCAGCGCCAGGAACGTTGCCCCGTGGACGACGCACAAGACCAGCAGGGTGACGCCGACATAGAGGCCGTACGGCGTCAGCAGGTCCCAGAAGTTCCCGGTGAACTCCTGGTTTTCATCGACAGGCAACCCGGCGAGCAGGTCGCCGAGCGCGGTGCCGAGCAGCAGCGGAGTCAGCAGGCTGCCAACAACCAGCGTCCAGGACCACGTTGACCGCCAGCGGTCTGTGTCCAGCCTGCCGCGGAACTCGAAGGACACACCGCGGATCATCAACGCGAGCAGGATGAGAACCAGGGCGAGGTAGCTGGCCGAGAACCACGTCGCGTACCAGCCGGGGAAGGCCGCGAAGATGACCGCGCCGCCGACGATCAGCCACACCTCGTTGCCGTCCCAGAACGGCCCAACAGTGTTGATCGCGACACGTCTTTCGATGTCGTTGTGCCCGACAAAGCGGTGCAGGATCCCGACGCCAAAGTCGAATCCCTCCAGCACGAAGAAGCCGGTCCAGAACACGGCTACCACGCAGAACCAGAAGACCTCGAGGCTCATCACGGCCGCCCTAGTACGTCAGGGCCGGCGCCCGGGGGCCGGTCGTCTCATCGGCGGATTCGTCGGGCTCCAGCTGGAGACCGCGGCGCGCGTAGCGCACCATGAGGAAGCCCGCCACGATCCCGAGCACGATGTAGATGCCGTAGAACGCGATCAGGCTCAACAGGACGTCGGTCGTGCTGACAGATGGCGACACACCGTCCTTGGTCAGCATGAGACCCTGCACGATCCACGGCTGTCGGCCATTCTCGGTGAGCATCCAGCCGGCCGTGTTCATCAGGAAGGGGGTGATGACCGCCCACGTCGCGAAGAAGAGAAACAGCCGCGCGTGCTCGAGCCGCCGTCGCCACAAGAGGAACCCGCACCATAGAGACAACAGAAGGACCAGCGAGCCGAGGTAGGCCATCACCCGCATCGACCAGTACTGGATGAACACGTTCGGTACGTAGTCGCCCGGGCCGTACTGCTGCTGGTACTGGGTGTTGAGCTCGTTCATGCCCTGCACGGCACCATTCCAGGTGCCCGTGGCGAGCACGGACAGCAGGTGCGGGATCGCGATGATCTTCGTCGGTGTCTCGTCACGGTTGCCGCCCCCGACCTGGAACGCCGAGAACGAGCACGGTTGGCAGTCGGTCCACTGCGCCTCGGCAGCCGAGATCTTCATCGGCTGGTACTTCGCCTCGATCACGCCCAGATGGCTGCCGACTCCCAAGATGAGAGCCGAGGCGGGCACCAGCACTACCAGCGACAGGGCCGCGGATCGGCGGAAGAGATCGACGTCCTTCCCGCGGTGCAGGTGCCACGCGGAGACGGCGAGCATCACCAGCCCGCCCGTCACGAGCGAGGCGAGGATCACGTGCGCATAGCCCCAAACGAACACCGGGTTGGTGAACAGGTCGGTGATCGAGGTCAGCTCCGGTCGGTTGGTCTGCGGATTGATGGTGTAGCCCACCGGGTGCTGCATCCATGAGTTCGCAGCCATGATGAACGCGGCCGACAAAGCGGCGCCGACGAAGACCAGCCACGCCGTGGCCAGGTGCACCCCCCGAGGCAAGATGTTCCAGCCGAAGACCCACAGGCCAAGGAACGTCGACTCGAGGAAGAAGGCGGCAAGTCCTTCCATCGCGAGTGGCGCTCCGAACACGTCACCGACGAACCGGGAGTACGCCGACCAGTTCATGCCGAACTCGAACTCCTGCACGAGCCCGGTGACAACGCCAACCGCGATGTTGATCAGCAGGATGGCCCCGAAGAAGCGGGTGAGACGGCGGTGGTCGGGATTCTGGGAGCGGTACCACATCGTGTGCAGGATCGCAACGAGGAACGCGAGCCCGATCGTGATCGGCACGAAGAGGAAGTGGTAGATGCTGGTGGACGCGAACTGAAGTCGTGACAGTTCTTCGGCGGTCATCCCGTCCCCCGCGCGACTGCAGACAGGCATCCCCGGATGGGACCGCCTGAACTGACCTCGAGTTTCCTCGCCAGGCTTACGCCTAGCTAGGTGAGAGGGCGAATCCGAAGCCTGAATCACCTAGGTGAACAGGCACAGATGCGAGCGTCAGTGGTGATGCTCGTGGTCGAGCGGGACGTCCGCTGGCAGGTCGGGCTCCTGTCCCGGAGCTACCACCAGGAACTGACCCATCATTCCGTGGTCTTCATGGAAGAGCATGTGGCAGTGGTACATGAATGGCCGGGCGGGATCTGCATAGTCGGCGAAGTGCAGGATGAGCCGTACCGGTACGTGCGGAGGCAGATAGACGGTGTCCTTGCGGCCATTCAGGGGTGCAGCTGGCTGCGCTCCATCCACGGCGGCTACCTGGAATTGAAGGCCGTGGACGTGGAAGCTGTGGGGCAGGGCGTCTAGGTTGATCACGTCCCAGATCTCGGTGGTGTCGAGGGTGACAACCTCGTCGATCCGTTCAAGGCCCATCTGCTTGCCGTTGATCTCGTGCTCTGCCATGAGGAAGGTGCGGGTGACGACAGCCGAGCTGGCGTCTACGTGGGAGCGGTCGGTCAACCGAGGTGGTAGGGCGGTCGAGTGCCGCAATGAGGAGGCGGCCCGCAGCTGGAGGACGTCGAAGGTGTCGAATCCGCCTGAGACGTACCTGATACCCGCGATAGTGCCGAGTTCTGGCCGGTACGAGTGCAGGACCGCCTTCTCGCCGGCAGTCAGCCGGACGACGACCTCGGCCCGTTCCCCGGGCGCCAACTGCACGTGGTCGGTTGGGTCGGGTGCGGACAGCAGTCCACCGTCGGTTGCAATGAGGGTGAAGAGGCGTCCGTCCGAGAACCCGAGGTTGTACACCCGTCCAGTGGAGGCGTTGAGCAGCCGGAGGCGGATCAGCTCAGTTGTCGCAGTGAAATAGGGGCCGGCCGTTCCGTTGACGAGAATCGTGTCGCCGAGCAGGCCGACGGGCGTGTGATCGGATCCGTCGAGTTGGCCGTCCGGCCCGAATCGCTTGTCTTGGATGATCACTGGGATGTCGTCGACACCGTACGTCCGGGGTAGCGGGAGCGCCGCCTCCTCCTCGTCGTCGATGATGAACATCCCCGCTAGTCCTCGATAGACGTGCATCTCGCTGTTGCCATGCGGATGCGGGTGATACCACAGCGTCGCGGCGGGCTGGTTGATCTGCCAGGTCGGCGACCAGGCGGCGCCCGGTTCGATCGGCTGATGCGGCCCGCCGTCGGCGGCCGCCGGCAGGTGCGCACCGTGCCAATGCATCGTGGTCACCTCGGGCAGCCGGTTCCTGACGTTTATCGTTATCTGCTGTCCCCGAGGAGCTCGCAAGGTTGGGCCCAGGTAGTCGCCGTTGATTCCCCACGTTTGGGTTGTTTTGCCGGGAACAAACTCGCGGTGGCCAGGCCTAGCGGTGAGGCTGAATACCCAGCGGCCGGACGCGTCCGCCCGCGGCCGGGCGAGAGGCGGGATCCAGAGTCGGTGTTTGAACGCGACATTGCGTACCGGGCCCGGGGGAGCCACGTCCTCGCATCCGCCGACGGCCAAGGCGGCCGCGCCGAGCGCAATGAAGCCCAGAACTTCGCGCCGCGTCGGGCTCGGCAAACCGCCATGATGGCGTTGCTTCACCTCATTCCTCCCTCGGCCGACGCGATCGGGCGCCGTGCGCCGCGAGCCGGCCGACTCGTCACGGGATCCTCCGGGCTCGCCTCACGGCGAAGAAGGCTCCGGCGATGCCGCCGGCCAGCGGGACCGCGCTCCACACCGCGGTCGGAACATCGGTGGCGGTCGCGATGGCCACCCCGATGGTGATTTCCACTGCCAGGTAGCCGAGGACGAAGCCGATCACGCCGTAGATGGCGCGGCGCACCGTACCCGCCAGGGGCCGGTTGCCGCTGGATGGCGGGTGAGACACGGGAACTCCTTACCGAGGGTCGGTGGGCGGACGACCTGCGACGATCCACCGGCGCGCCGGTGCCGCAAGCAGGTCCGGGCAGCGCCGCAGAAGCGAGTGGATTCGTATGTGCTCGACGGTATGGACGGCCGCTTGGAGACGTCGTCCGCCCGAAGGAGGCGTCGGCAGTACTCCGTCGGGAGTAACAGCGACGCTGGCTCGCGGTCGCGCCCCCAGCTAAAGCGAAGCGAGGCCGGTCTGGAAGGCGATGATCACGAGCTGGGCGCGGTCACGGGCACCAAGCTTCTGCAGGATCCGGGAGACGTGCGTCTTGGCGGTCAGCGGGCTCATATAGAGCCGTCCGGCGATCTCCTGGTTCGAGAGACCCTCGCTAAGGAGAGCCAGCACATCGCGCTCACGTTCCGACAAAACCTCGAGGCGGGAAGGGTCAGGCATCCGATGGGGTGCCGACGCGAACGCATCCACCACCCTGCGCGTGACCGACGGCGTCAACAGGGCGTTACCTTCAGCGACCGTACGAACAGCCACGCGAAGCTCCTCCGGCTCCACGTCCTTGGTCAGGAAACCGCTGGCCCCCGCGCGGAGCGACTCGAAGACGTACTCATCGAGCTCGAAGGTCGTCAAGATGATCACCCGCGTAGCCGCGAGATCGGGATCGGCGGCGATTTGGCGAGTCGCCTCCAGCCCGTCAACCTTCGGCATGCGTACGTCCATCAAGAACACGTCCGGTCGCCCATGCCGAGCCAGCTCGACCGCTTCGGCGCCGTCAGACGCTTCGCCGACAACGGTGAAGTCTTCGGTGGCCGCGAGCAACGACACGAAGCCGGCGCGGACTAGCGCCTGGTCATCGGCAATCGCCACCCTGATCACGACGGAATCGCCTCGTCGAGGGGGATCCGTGCCTCCACGAGCCAGCCACCCTCCGTCGTTCGGCCGGCTGCGAACGAGCCTCCCATCGCCTGGATCCGTTCGCGCATTCCCCGCAGTCCGAAGCCAGCTCCGTCCGCACCGGTATGCCCGGCACCGTCGTCGCGGACGCCTACCAGAAGGTCGTGATCGCATCGTCGGACGGTCACCGTCGCCCGCTGCGCGTGGGCGTGGCGTACAACATTGGTCAAGCCCTCCTGCACCACCCGGTAGGCCGTCAACTCAACAAGCTCGGGAAGCTGGCCGGCGGGCAGCTCAACTACAACGTCGACGGCAACACCCGCGGCGCTCGTAGTGACGGCGAGTTCTTCCAAACGATCCAGGCCGGGTGCCGGCGCGTTGTCCGGCGATGGAGACCCGACCCGGAGCATGGACACGAGGGCGCGGATTTCGCCCAGCGCGTCGCGCCCCGCGGATCGAATGGTCTGGAGCGCCTTGTCTGCGCCGTCCCTGCCGTGCGCCAGCGCATCCTGGGCCACGCCCGCTTGTACGGTCATCAGCGAGACGGTGTGAGCGAGGACATCGTGCACGTCACGTGCGATGGTCAGGCGGGATTCGGCGACGCGGCGCTCAGCCTCTCGGTCACGGTCTGCCTCGGCTCGGGCTGCGCGGCTCTCGAGCTCGGCGACCAACGCTCGCCGATCGTGTGTCACCTGACCGAAGAGGACAGCGGCCAAGATCCAGCCGACCGCAGCGGCCGCTGACGACGCCGACTGGTTTCCAGCCACGAGCATTCCGATCAACGACAGCGCCACCGCCAGGCCGCCTACGGCAAGCTGGCGGAACCTGTCCCCGGTAGCGCCGAGCAGATAGAAGGCGATGAGGAAGGGCAGATTGATCAGCCCACTGCGGTAGCCCACGCCGTACCACACCATGATCACCACGAGCGTGCCCAGCGCACCCGTCGCCGGCGCACGCACGGCCAATGCCGCGAATCCCAAACCCACCGCAAGCAAGGCCACGGCAAGGACGTCCAGACCCCGGCCGGTGGCGGAACCCTCCACCCTGTTGGCGAGAGAGGCGATGACGACGAGCACGCCCACGACAACGAACACCGCCCGGTCTGCCAGGGGAAGGCTCCGGAGCGGCTCGCGCATCAGGCTCATACCAAAACGGTACTGAGGTGACTGGCTCAACCACCGCGGCATCATGCAGATCTTGCACCGAGGCAGCGGACCGCGAATGCTAGGTGAGGCACGGCTTCACTCGCGATCAAGGTGCGGCGAGACGGGCAGACAACGGGGAGGAACCATGCCTGACGGCAAGCCGAACATTCTCGTCATCTGGGGCGACGACATCGGTATCACGAACCTGAGTTGCTACAGCGATGGGTTGATGGGGTATCGCACGCCAAACATCGACCGGATCGCGGACGAAGGCATCCGGTTCACCGACTCGTACGGCGAGCAGAGCTGCACGGCCGGACGGTCCGCGTTCATCACCGGGCAGAGCGTGTTCCGGACGGGCCTCAGCAAGGTCGGCTTCCCGGCTGCACCACTCGGTCTGCAGGCGGAGGATCCGACGATCGCCGAGCTATTGAAGAACCACGGCTACGCCACCGGGCAGTTCGGCAAGAACCATCTCGGAGACCGCAACGAGTACCTGCCGACGGCGCATGGCTTCGACGAGTTCTTCGGCAACCTCTACCACTTGAACGCCGAGGAGGATCCTGAGGACCCCGACTATCCGAGCAGCAACGGGTTCCCGGAGTTCCGCGAACGATTCGGGCCTCGCGGCGTTCTGCGGAGCTTCGCAACGGAGGACGATGACGCCACCGAGGAGCCCCGGTGGGGGCGGGTCGGCAGGCAGCGCATCGAGGACACGGGTCCGCTCACACGAAAACGCATGGAGACCTGTGACGACGAGTTCGTCGCCGCTGCATCGGACTTCATCCGGCGCCAGCACGGCGCCGAAACTCCGTTCTTCTGCTGGGTGAACACGACGCATATGCACCTGCGTACGCACACCAAGCCGGAGAGTATCGGTCAGGCGGGCCGCTGGCAGTCGCCCTATCACGACGCGATGGTTGACCATGACAAGAACGTGGGCCAGCTCCTCGATCTCGTGGACGAGCTGGATATCGCCGGCGACACGATCGTGGTGTACGGGACAGACAACGGCCCGCACATGAATTCGTGGCCGGACGGCGCGATGACACCGTTTCGGAGCGAAAAGAACACGAACTGGGAAGGCGCGTTCCGCGTGCCACAGCTGGTTCGCTGGCCCGGGCACTTCCCAGCCGGCGTCGTGTTGAACGGCATCGTCCAGCATCACGATTGGCTGCCGACATTCCTCGCTGCGGCCGGTGACAGCGATGTCGTCGACAAGCTCAATGAGGGGCACCGGGCCGCGGGTAAGACCTTCAGGGTGCACATCGACGGATACAACCTGCTGCCCTACCTCAGCGGCGAGACCGACGAGAGCCCGCGCAAGGGATTCATCTACTTCAGTGACGACGGCGACCTCGTCGCTCTTCGGTACGACAACTGGAAGATGGTGTTCATGGAGCAGCGCAGCCCAGGAACGCTCGAGGTGTGGGCTGAGCCCTTCACTGCGCTCCGCGTGCCGAAGCTGTTCAACCTGCGCACCGACCCGTTCGAGCGGGCCGATACCACCTCGAATACCTACTGGGACTGGTACCTGAGCAAGGCGTACATGATCCTCGCGGCCCAGGCTCTGGTGACGAACTTCCTCGCGACGTTCCGGGAGTTCCCGCCGCGGCAGAAGGCTGCCACCTTCACCATCGACCAAGCCCTCGAGAAGATGAACGATGCGATGAGCGGCGCCCATCGCTGACCACAGGCAGATGAGCGATCGCGACGAGGTCTGGATCCCAGGCGGCTGGTTCCGCATGGGTTCGGACACGCATTATCCGGAGGAGGCACCGGCCCACGACGAGCAGATCGAGGGCTTCTGGATGGACCGGTGTGCGGTCACGAACGCGCAGTTCGCTGCGTTCGTGGCCGCCACCGGCTACGTAACAGTCGCCGAGCGTCCGCTCGATCCCGCCGACTTCCCGGACGCGCCACCCGAGAACCTCGTGCCGGGCTCGATGGTGTTTACGAGAACGAGGGGGCCCGTCGATCTCCGACACTTGAGTCAATGGTGGACGTGGATGGCTGGGGCATCTTGGCGGTACCCGGAAGGGCCAGGATCGTCCGCGGCGGACCGGGCCGACCACCCTGTCGTACACGTTGCCCACGAAGATGCCGAAGCGTATGCGACTTGGGTGAGCGCATCGCTGCCAACCGAAACCGAATGGGAACGAGCGGCACGCGGGGGCCACGAGAACGCGATTTATGTATGGGGCGACACCCGGGAATCCCCAGGCGAACGCCTGGCCAACTACTGGCACGGCGACTTCCCATGGCGAGCCGACCGAGGCTACGGATCGACGGTCGCGGTTGGCTCCTATCCAGCCAACGGCTATGGGCTCCACGACATGGCCGGCAACGTGTGGGAGTGGACCGACGACTGGTGGACATCGCAGCACGGCAACCAGGGCGGCTGCTGCGTTCCTCGCGAGGCGACACGAACGCGGCCGACGATCGAAGGCAGTTATGACCCGGCACAGCCTCAGTTCCGGGTACCGCGAAAAGTCATCAAAGGCGGATCGTTCCTCTGTGCCGACAGCTACTGCCATCGTTACCGCCCTGCGGCGCGGCGGCCGCAAATGATCGACACGGGTATGAGCCACATCGGCTTTCGTTGCATTCGGAGGATCGCCGGCGCCGAAGCTCCCGCGGGAACCTGACCCTCACACCCCGGTCTCTGCCTCGACGCGTCCTTCCTTGACGGCGGCTGCCAGGTCGGCGTAGTCACGCTCGTTTTGGTTGGCGTACGTCTCGGCAAAGTCAGCGATCGCATTGTCGAACTTCGCTGACTTGCCGAGGTATGCAGCGATCACGACTCGGTCACCGGACCGGGCGTGCGCACGCGCCAATGTCCAGCCGCAGAGCCTGGCGTAACCACCCATGCCGCGGGGGTCCATTTGCTCGATCACCGCGGACACCTTCCAGTCCCGCAACTGCCGGACGTAGTAGTCCTCGCCGGCTCCCTCGGTAGGTCGAGTGCGGAGCCAGCCAAGGAAGATGTCGCTGGTTGCCTGCATCAGGCGCTGCCCGGACACCACCCGCTCACCTTGATTGGCGAACTCCGACTTGCCGGCATAGTCGGCAAGGACCGAGGGCTGTGCCTGCTTGGCCTGCAGGAGAAGGGCCTCTGCCTCCAGTCCGGATTCGAACAGCAGAATCCAAGCGCGGGTTCCCACGCTTCCCACGCCCACCACCTTGTGCGCGATGTCGGCCAGGGTGAAATGGCCGAGCAGGACCCGGCGGTCGAATTGGAGGCTCCGTCGGTAGGTGCCCAGGAGGTTGCGTAGCCGCAGCTGCAGGTCATCGGTGTCGAACCCGGTGAGCTCGCTAATTGGGACGACCAGTGGTGGATCGCTGATGATCCGCCGCTTCCCGTCGACGAGCGTGGTCAGCTTTCCAATCGCCTGCAGGCTGTCACGGCTGCGCGCCTTTGCAAGCTGGCGGTCGGTGGCCTTGATGTCCGCCTTGCGTTCCTTGAGCATTCGAGACGTGAGTGTGGACCTGAAGTCTGCGATCGCATCCTCGACATCCACGTGTGTGTACCAGACGGTGAGGATCGTCTGGGTGGCGAAGGTTCGGATGGCGGTGCGGTAGCTTTCCGCAGTACGCAATGCGATATCCCGGATTTCTTTCTTGCTGAACCCGTTGTCTCGGCCCGCGACGACAAGGCTCGCGACCAGCCGTTTGACGTCCCACTCGAACGGGCCGGGCAGCGTCTCGTCGAAGTCGTTGATGTCGAAGACGAGGCGACGCTCCGGCGAGGCGTACGCCCCGAAGTTGGACAGGTGCGCGTCGCCGCATAGCTGGACACGGAGACCGGGCGTGGGGGTGGTATGCAGGTCGGCCGCCATGATCAGCGCTCCGCCTCGGTAAAACGCGAAGGGCGACGCGAGCATCCGGCCGTGCCGGATCGGCACGAGCTCTGGCACACGCGTCTTCGCCTGGCTGAGCAAAAGCGCCACGGGGTCACGCGTTTGCGCCGCGCTGAATTCAGCGTGTGCCTCGAGCGGCGCCTTCGCCCGTGCTGCCTTCCCGAATGCTGCCCGCTCCGCCGGAGTGAGCTTCTTGGTCTCGGCCGCGCGGGTGGATGCCTTCCTACGTGTCGTTCGAGGTCGTTGTGCGGTCTCCGTCATCGTGATAACCCCCTGGGCGTCTGTCCTCGGCATGCCATTATCGAACGGGAGAAGGCGACATGGGGGAGGGGCCATGGGCCGACGATCTGTCTGCCCCGGACGTTCGATGCTGGCCGCGGGCGTGTTCGGCCGGATCCCGCAGTCGAGAGCCGCAGGGCAGATCCGACCGCCCCACCGTGCAAGTACCTGACATGGGTACGGTGTCGGTCCGCTCTCGGCGATGGCGGCGCAAGCACGAGTCCCGGCTGTCACGGGTCCGGCCCGGTGCCGAGCATGCTTTGTGGGCGCCGCACCGAGTTTCGTGGTGGATCGCGGTGCTCTTTGCACTGGGATCGCTGTGCTTCCTGGTTGCCCCGTTGCCGGCCTACCTCCACCAGGTTGGGCCGCAGACCGTTGGAGGCACGTTCTTCGTGGGTTCGCTGCTCTTCACCTCGGCCGCAGCATTGCAGTGGTTGGAAACGGTCAACACCGAATACGAGTCGGACCAGGCAGCCGGCGGGTCTTTGCGCACGTTCGTGTGGCGACCGCGCGGGATCGACTGGTGGAGCAGCGGCATTCAACTGGTGGGCACCCTGTTCTTTAATGTGACGACTTTCCGGGGCCTGACCGTGATGATCAGCTCCCCGTCGTACAACCATCTGGTCTGGCAGCCCGACGCGCTTGGGTCGGTCTGCTTTCTCATCTCGGGATATCTCGCCTACGTCGAGGTGGCTAGGCGACCGCTGGGGCGACCGCCGCGCACAGTGGAGGGAGCCATCGTGACCATCAACCTCGCAGGCTGCGTCGCCTTCGGGGCCTCGGCCGTCGCAGGCTACGTCCTACCCGCCACCGGCGTGCCGGTGAATGTTGGGCTGACCAACGCTGCGACGTCGATCGGAGCGCTGTGCTTCCTCGCCGGCGCGTTGCTCCTGTTTCC
The DNA here is from genome assembly GCA_046735375.1 of Actinomycetota bacterium. Lineage (GTDB taxonomy): Bacteria > Actinomycetota > Actinomycetes > JAKEEW01 > JAKEEW01 > DASYTV01. The sequence goes on from JBKPTD010000028.1 coordinate 22,526, forward strand.
CGAGGGAGTCAGGGGCGCAGACCGACCTGGCTGACGCGAAGGGAGGCGGCAGAGGGCTGCCCGCGTCGCGGCCGCGCTGCTGCCCGGCTCACGTCGCGCCGGCGGGTATGAGCCGCGCATCGGCGATGGGCCGGACGTGGACGGTGTCGCCTGGGGTCAGGTCCAGCCGATCGGCGGCGCCGCGAGTGACCTGGGCCCAGGTGTGGCGGCCCTCGAGCGACATCTCGACGCGGACCTCGAACCCGAGCCGCACGATACGGGTGACGGTGGCGGTTGCGGCACCCAGCAGCGGAGTGTCTGACAGCTCGATGTCGTGGGGTCGGACGAGCTGGCCGTCGATCTCGGTGACCGGGCCGAGGAAGCGCATGACGAACGGATTGTCCGGGTTGTCGTAAATCTCCTGAGGGCTCCCGGCCTGTTCCACGATGCCATCGGCAAGCACGACGATCTCGTCAGCTACCTCGATGGCCTCTTCCTGGTCGTGGGTGACGAACACGGTCGTGACGTGGACTTCGTCGTGCAGGCGGCGCAGCCAGGCGCGCAGTTCCTTGCGGACCTGGGCATCGAGCGCACCGAACGGCTCATCGAGAAGCAGGACCTGCGGTTCGACTGCCAGCGCGCGGGCCAACGCCATCCGCTGGCGTTGCCCACCCGACAGCTGGGCGGGGTACCGGTCGACGAACTGCTCGATGTGGACCAGCTCGAGCAGTTCCGCAACCCGCTTGCGGATCTCGGCCTTGGGGCGCTTACGGATCTTCAGGCCAAAGGCGACGTTGTCGTGGACGGTCATGTGCTTGAACGCCGCGTAGTGCTGGAACACGAACCCGACGTTGCGGCGCTGCGGGGCGAGTCCGGTTGCGTCGATTCCGTTGATCGTCACAGTGCCGGAGTCCGGGACCTCCAAGCCCGCGATGACACGCAGCAGGGTGGACTTGCCGCCGCCGCTCGGCCCGAGCAGCGCGGTCAGGGAGCCCGAGGCCACGTCGATGGACACGTCCCGCAGGACCGGCGTCGCGCCGAAGGTCTTGGTGACATTACGAACCTCGATAGCCATCAGTCGCGATCCTTTGGGCGGAGCAGCTTAGTCAGCATCAGAGCGAAGACTGCGATCAGCGCGAGTGCGGTCGCCGCGGCGAATGCGTCCTGCTCCTCGAAGTTTTGGAAACGTTCCTCCACGAACAACGTCAACGTCTGGGTCTGACCAACGAGTCGGCCGGAGACCACTGCGATGGCTCCGTACTCGCCGAGCGCCCGGGCCAGGCAGAGCACCACGCCGTAGGCCAGCGCCGCGCGGATGCCGGGGATGGTGATCCGCCGGAATGTTTGCGATGCGCTGGCACCCAAGGTGCGCGCGGCCTGCTCTTGCTCCTCGCCCATCTCCACCAGGACCGGCTCAACCGCGCGTACGACCAGCGGCAGCGAGACGAACACGGTGGCCATGATCATGCCGGGGAGTGAGAAGATGATCTGGATGCCGAGCCCATCGAGCCAGCCGCCGACGGGTGTGTAGCGGCCGTAGATCAGGATCAACGCAAGCCCAACGACGACGGGCGAGACCGCGAGCGGCAGGTCGATCAATGCGTTGAGCAGCCGCTTGCCTGGGACGCGATGACGCACGAGCAGGACGGCCATGCCGACGCCAAACACGGTATTGATCGCGACGGCCCACAGCGCCACCACGACGGTGATGCGCAAGGCATGCAACGCCTCCGGTGAGGACAAGGACTCGATGACCGGTGCAACGCCGTGCTGGAAAGTGCGCCAGCCGACCAGCCCTACCGGGAGGACCAGCAGGAACAGCAGGTAGACCAGCGCGATCCCGCGCAGCGCGTACTTAGCCATGTCGAGCGCCCCACCGCTGGATGAGATCGAGGATGACGACGACAACCAGCGCCACCACCAGCAGCACGGTCGCGACCGCGGCCGCGCCCGTGGGGTTGTCGGTCTCGATTTGGCCAAAGATGTACACGGAGGCGACCTGGGTCTGGAACGGCAGGTTCCCGGAGATCAGAACGGTGGCGCCGAACTCCGCGATGGCCCGAGTGAACGCCAGCGCTGTACCCGACAGCATGGCCGGCAGGAGGTTGGGCAGGATGATCCTGCGGAACGTCACCAGCGGCCCGGCGCCGAGCGAAGCCGCGGCCTGTTCCATGTCCCGGTCCAGTTCGAGCAGCACTGGCTGAACAGTCCTCACGACGAACGGCAGCGTGACGAACAGCAGCGCCACCACCACTGCGGTCCGCGTGTATGCGATGTCCATGCCCAATGGGCTATTCGGCCCGTACAACGCGAGCAGGACCAGGCCGGCCACGATGGTCGGCAGCGCGAACGGCAGGTCGATCAGCACATCGACTGCGGACCTGCCAGGAAAGCTGTCGCGCACCAGCACCCATGCGATGAGGGTGCCCATCACCAGGTTGATGAGTGCAACGATCAGCGCGGCCCCGACCGTCAACCGCAGCGCCGCCCAGGCATCCGGGGTACGCACCGCTTGCCAGAACGCTCCCGCTCCATCCGATCCGGAGCGCCAGACCACCGCCCCGAGCGGGATGAACACGATCAGGCTCAGGAAGATCGTTGCCACGCCGAGCCCCAGCGCCGTGCCGCGCTGACCATAAAGGACCGAGGCGCGAGCCACCCGGCCTCTGGTTGGCGTGGGTACGACCGGTCCGGTACCTGGCGGTGGTGCGTCAGACACTGGACTGGTCGCCTGAGAAGTGTTTGTGGACAACGAGATCGCTATGCCTACCCGACCGAGACGCCGATGGACTGCTCGACCTGGGCCATGATGCCGCTACTTGGGTCGAAGAACTCCTTGGTCACCTTGGTCCAACCGCCTAGATCGGAGATGGTGAACAGGCCTGGTGGGGTTGGGAAGTTCGCGCCGGGTACACCCTGGACCACTGGGCGGTAGCCGTTCTCCACGAAGATCTTTTGCCCCTCTGGTGAATGCAAGAAGTCCAGGAATGCCTTCGCCTCGGTGGGGTGGGCGCTGTTCTTGGTCACCGCCACCGGGTTCTCGATCAGGATCGTCGAGTCCGGCACAACGTAGTCCAGCGGCTGATGGCGTTGCTGCGCGAAGATCGCTTCATTCTCGTAGGCGAGCATCGCGTCGCCCTTGCCTGAGGTGAAGGTCTGCAACGCCTTGCGTGCGCTCTCGTCCTGCACCGGCACGTTCTTGAACAACGCGTTCAGAAACGCCACACCGGCCGGCCGGTCGGCATCCTTGTTCGATTTCGCGCCGTATCCGGCGAGCACGTTCCAGCGGGCTCCGCCGGAGGTGAACGGGTTCGGCGTGATCACCTCGACGCCGGGTCTGATCAGGTCGTCCCATGTCTTGATGTTCTTCGGGTTGCCTTTACGGGTCGCGATTACCACCAGCGAGTCGGTGATCATGCCCTTGTTCGCGTCCGCATTCCAGTCCTCGGCCACCAGATTCGCCTTGACTAGCCGGGTCATGTCCGGCTCAAGCGAGAACGCCACGATGTCGGCGCGCAGCCCGGCCTCTACCGCCCGGCTCTGATCGCCTGAGCCACCGAACGACTTGGTGAATGTGACGTTCTTGCCGGCATCAGTAGCCTGGAATGCCTTGATCAGCTCTTCATAGGCCGCCTGCGGGGTCGAGTAGGCGACCAACGCCAACTCGACCTTTCCGTTGCCGCCTCCTGATCCGCCACCGCAGGCGGCCAGACCAGGCACCGCGAGCATCAGCGCAGCCAGTGCCCCGATTGTCTTTCTCCGACCTAACACGTCGACCCCATTTTATCGACCGGATTAGTAGGAAATTATCCAACCAAGATGGGGCGCGGCGCGTCAACACCCGTTCAGAAGGTGAGACCGTCCGCGCCCAGCACTGCCTCAGCCCTCGCGCTGGGCGATCAAGGATTCGAGCATGTCAAGGTCGCTGGGGGACAGCCATGTCTCTTCCAGCGGGCTGCCGCCGGCCCGCTGGATCGCCGACTTGAGCGGCCCCGCCCATGTGTGCTCGATGAGTGCGATGGCCGCCACGGAGCCGATCGGTACTGCGTCGGCCAGGGACCATGTCGTGACATCGTCGGCGTCGGTGTCGGCCGGTTCGACGCGGTCCTCACCGTCGGGCTCGCCGAGAAGCGCAGCGGCCAGCTCGCCGAACTCCGCGTCTGCTCCGGGAGGCGCGGCCAGTGTCTCGAATGCGCCGTCCTCGGTACGTGAAACAAGGAGCAGGTCAACGAGTCGGACGATCCCGGCCTCCTGAAGCCGGGTGAACTCCGCGAGTACCTCGCCCGAGAACGTCGGCTGATCGAAGCCGACGACCAGGACCTGCACCGGGCCCATCATCGGCCGACCCGCGTGCGCAGTCCTTCGTACTCCTCTGGCGTGATCACTCCGGTGTCAAGCAGGTGCTGCATGGCCAGAAGCGCGTCCGCCGGGTCTCTCGCCGGTGCGGGCGGCGCCGGCGGCCCTCCCTCAGGCATCGGTGTTCGGACGAGGGGCCCCGTCCCGCCCGCCAATGTCGGACCTGCCCCCGGCTGCCACCCCGGATGTGATGCCGCGTACGCCTGTGCTGGCGTGAACCGACCGCCGTAATAGGGCACATTGCCGGTCATCCCGGCACGCCTCAACTGCTTCGGTACCAACAGCATCGGACCCCTCCATTCGGCGAGTACAGCGAGCATGCGCCATGAGCGCGGCGTCTTTGGATGATGAACGTCCTGCGGCTCGAGCAGGGTGCCTGCCCCGCTCGATCATTCCTGTCGGATCAGGCGCGAGAGCGCTGCTGTCCTAGGGAAGCGACAAGCGTGACGAGGATGGCTCCCACCGCCGAGCCGATGAGACCGCTCATCCGCAGCTTCAGGCCATCGCCGGCGAGCAAGCTGATCAGAAGCCCCCCGACGAAGGATCCAACGAGGCCGTAAACGAAGACCCGGCCCCAGCTGGGCGGCCGCATTCGACGGTTCACCACGACGTCACCGATCCACCCCGCAGCGAGGCCGATGACCAGGATGGCAAGCAACAACATGTCAGCACCTCGCGGTCGGTGAAATGGCGGGACCCAGTTTGTGGTGGCGCCAGTATGCGGCACGTCACCCGTACGGTGTGATAGCTGGTGTACGGAAGTGGCTTCTTCTCCTGCCCTTGCCGGCTCGCGGATGGTGCTGCGCGATCGTGTCCCTGGGTGTGGCAGGCGGTCTAGGACAGGGCAGTCGGTGGCGGCTGATGCCCGCGCCAGTGCAGGTATCCGATCAGCCAGGACATGACCACGATGATGGCGCTGGTTAGCCGGACCTGATTCGTCCATTGCCCGGGATAGATGACGTTTTCGACATAGCGGTCGATGAAGCCGCGGACGGGTACCTCTTGCCCGGCGTGACGGCGGGCCCACCGCTCTGCCGCGGTCAGCGGACAGTTGAGCGAGAAGGCGATGAGAAGGACACCCCACAATGTCGCGGCCAAATGAGGCCAGAAGGCCGATGGCCAACGCCAGATAAGGAAACCGCCGAAGACGACGTAGGCCAGGAACGCGAAGTGCGCAAGGACGATGACCGGAACGAGTGCGCGATAGAACATCGCACCTCCTGGCAGCGTGCTGCCATTCATGTTAGTGCGGCTTTGGCAAAGCGCTGTCGCCAGCGAGCGCGCTTATGCCAGGCCCACCGAGCAACGTTCGTGCTCGCAAACAGCGCCGCCCGGCGAGAGTATCCGCGCGCAGTCGGCGAGGCGAAGATCGCGAGTTCTGGTGGGAAAGTGAAGCCAACTGCACGATTTCACCAAAACTCGCGAGCAAGTGGCGGCCGTCCTGCCGAATAGGTGGGACGGGCCGCCCTAACAAATTCCGGAAGGGTTGGCCCCGGACCCGCTGAGGGGGTCCGAGGCCAATCCCGTTCCAGAGAAACGAGCGCGCCTCTATTCCCAGTGCAGCTTGGCGATCTGGCCGAGCTCGCCCGATCCCCAGCAGCTGCCGTCCGGCGCGCAGTCGACCGAGTCCAGGCTGCCGCTGTCGAAACGGGTCCAGGTCCGGCCCCGGTCATAGCTGACGTCACTACCTGTGGGGCCGACGGCAAGCGCGATTCGGCCGGAATGTGGCACCCAGGCGGAGCCGGAGCGGTACTCGCCCGGCTGAGCGATCGCCGGCTGCCATGACTGCCCGGAGTCTCCGCTGGTGAGGGCGCCGTCTGGCGCGCTCAGCGGGTTGAGGAAGTCGCCGCCGACGGCGATGCCGTGGATCGGATCACGGAATGCCAGCGAGAAGATCCCGGCGGCAGGCCCGCTCGGCATCGGAGTGGCGACCACGTCCCAGTTGAGGCCGCGATCGGTGCTTCGGAATACCCGCGTCTCGGCGCCGCCGCCGCTGGCGAACCACGCGACGTCCGCACCACGATCCTCGGTGACCAGACAGGTGCCGCTGGCCGCGAACGCAAACTCGCCATCCAGGGCTGGTGGCATCCCAGCGGTCGGCAGTACCTGCCAACTGTGGCCGCCATCCGAGGTCGAGATGATCCGGAAGAAGCCGTTCACCGGGTCGGACAGCGCCAGCCCGTGCATCCGGTCGAAGAACGCCATGCAGTCGTAGAACGCGGCTGGCTCGTCGCTGCGAAACGTCTCGGTCCAGCTGCCGCCGCCGTCGTCAGTGACGTACACGCGGGAGGCATCACCGCTGCCCGCTGTCATGAGCACCGCGTGCTCTGCGTCAAACGCCTCGACATCGCGGAACTGCAGCCCGGCCGAGCCGGCCGGAGTGACCTGCTGCCAGCTCGCTCCGCCGTCGATGGTCCGCCAGACGGTGCCGTCGGATCCGCCGGCCCAAACCACGTCCGCGCTGACCGCCGACAAGCCGCGCAACCGGGAGTCCGTGCCGACGTCGAACCGCTCCCAGGACGGTGACCGGTGCTTCGCGGCGAAGGCGGTCGTACCCGCCAGGACCGCCACGACGAGAACTAACAGAGGGATCTTGGAAATCCTCATGCTGCGGCCCCTACCCCGAATCGCATTGGCTCAGACGGAAGCGGTCTGAAGCGGATCAGACGCGGGGAAGGGGCCAAAACCGGGCCGCCAAGGCGGCCGGCGAGCTAGGTGGCGCCACTACCGTCAGCGTGGTCCACCGACGATCCAGTAACTAGCGTCATCGGCGCAGCAGCGGTGTACGGAAAGAGCGCTTGTGTCCGGCTGGAAGAGCGCTTGTGTTCGGCTGGGAATATTGATTGGTGGACAGTCGAGGCCGTGTCTCGCCGGGTCCCCGATCCGGGTCTGCGACGGGGGGGTTCATCGAGGTCGGCGGTCTGACGACGGCTGAGGTCGCCGACCGGGTGGCTCGGGGTCTGCGCAACGACGTGCCTGACGCGCCCACCCGCACCGTACGCGAGATCATCCGGGCGAACGTCTTCACGCGTTTCAATTTCCTGCTCGGCTCTCTGCTGATCGTGATCTTGATCGTCGGTCCGCTGCAGGATGCGCTCTTCGGTTTGGTTCTGATCGCCAATACAGCCGTCGGCATCATCCAGGAGCTGCGCGCCAAGCGAACGCTCGACCGGTTGGCAGTGATCAACGCCCCCACAGCGACTGTTCTGCGCGACGGGACGTGGCGGGAAGCACAGATCCAAGATCTGGTCTTGGACGACGTCATCAAGGCCAGTCCTGGTGATCAGGTGGTGGTCGACGGACTGGTGCTGGAGGGGGCCGCGGCCGAGCTGGACGAATCGTTGCTGACCGGGGAATCCGAGCCCGTCGTCAAGCGGCCAGGGAACGACGTGCTCTCTGGCAGCTTCGTGGCCTCCGGCCTGCTCACTTATCGGGCCACGCGGGTGGGCCGCGACGCGTACGCGACCCAGCTGGCTGAGGAGGCGCGTCGCTTCACACTGGCGCGGTCGGAGCTGCGCGCCGGGGTCGATCAGATCATCAGGCTGGTGACCTGGCTGCTTGTCCCCACGGCGGCCCTCCTCTTCGCGAGCCAGCTCAGGACACAGGGCGTCAGCGATGCCCTCCGGGGCGCGGTCGCAGGCACGGTCAACATGGTCCCCGAGGGTCTGGTCTTGCTGCTGAGCATCGCCTTTGCCGTCGGTGTGGTCCGGCTTGGTCAGCAGAACGTGCTCGTCCAGGAGCTGTCCGCGGTCGAGACGTTGGCCCGGGTGGATGTGCTCTGCTTTGACAAGACTGGGACGATCACGGTGGGCAACCTCGCCGTGACCGACCTGATCCGGCTTCGCCCAGCCATGGAGCCCGCAGGCGCCGGACAGCTGCCTGCCGTTCTCGGCGCACTGGCGGTCGCCGATCCGGCACCCAACGCGACGCTCCAAGCGATCGCCGAAGCCTGCCCGGCACCTACGGGCTGGCACCCGACTGCGACGGTGCCGTTCTCATCCGCGCGGAAGTGGAGCGCGGCGACTTTCGACGGCCGGGGGACCTGGGTGCTTGGGGCGCCGGAGGTCATCCTCGGCGCGTCCGCGGACGGCAACAAGATCCTCAGGCAGGCCGAGATGCTCGCCACTGCGGGAAACCGGGTCATCCTCGTGGCGACCGCTTCAGGGCCCGTGAGCGCAACTGAGCCGCTGCCGCAGACCACACCCACCGCGCTGGTGGTATTGGCCGAGCAGATCCGGGCCGATGCGCAGGAGACGATCGACTACTTCGTCGAGGAGGGTGTACATGCCAAGGTCGTATCCGGCGATCACCCCCGCACGGTGGCCGCAGTCGCGGGCCGAGTCGGCGTCGAAGGGGCAGACGCACCAGTGGATGCCAGGTCGCTGCCGCAGGATTCCGACGAACTCGGTGCTCTACTCGAGCAGCGTTCGGTCTTCGGCCGTGTCGTTCCGCAGCAGAAACGATCGATGGTGCATGCCCTGCAGCGGCGGGGCCACGTCGTTGCCATGACCGGCGACGGTGTGAATGACGTACTCGCGCTGAAGGACGCCGACCTCGGTGTCGCCATGGGGAGTGGCGGCGCCGCTGCGCGTGCGGTCGCCAAGGTCGTCCTTCTGGACAGCCGTTTCGCCGCGCTGCCGGCGGTAGTGGCTGAGGGTCGGCGAGTGATAGCAAACATCGAACGGGTTGCGAGGCTCTTCCTCACCAAGACGGTGTACGCGCTGCTGCTCTCCGTCGCGGTCGGCCTTGCCAGCCTGCCCTTCCCGTTCCTGCCTCGTCATCTCACTCTGGTGGGCAGCCTGACGATTGGCATCCCAGCCTTCTTCCTCGCGCTCGAGGCGAACCACGACCGATCCGAGCCCGGGTTCGTACGCAGGGTGCTCGCAGTGGCGATACCGGCTGGCACGGTGGCTGCCGTGGCGACATTCAGCGCCTATCTGCTGGTCAGGGACGTCGAAGGGGTCACGCTCGAGCAGTCGCGTACCGCCGCCACGATGACCTTGGCCGGTGTCGGTCTGATCGTCCTTGCCCTGGTCAGCCAGCCGCTCAACCCGCTGCGCATCACCGTGTTGCTTGGAGCAACGGCCGGGTTCGTCGTCGTGCTGGTGGTTCCCGGCTTGCGTGAATTCTTTGCCCTTGAGCTGCCGCCC
>JBKPTD010000029.1:0-29992 GCA_046735375.1 Actinomycetota bacterium
GTCGAGGGGGTCCGCGTGCTCGACGACGCGGCGGCGGCGCGGGTGGAGGCGCGGCTGGTGCCCGACGCCGGCGAGCACACCCCGGCGGGTTTCCGGCGGCGGGTGGAGCGGGCGGTCGCGGCCGCGGACCCGGCCGGGTTCGAGGACCGGCACGCCCGCGCGGTCGAGGATCGGCAGGTGCGCTGCCGCCCGGAGCCGGACGGGATGGGCAGCGTGTGGGCGCTGCTCCCGGCCGCGGACACCGCCATGATCAACACCGTGTTGGATGCGGCCGCGGACGCGGCCAGACACGACCACCCCGACGATGCGCGCACCCACGCGCAGCGCCGCGCCGACGCGCTCGCCCAGCTGGCCTGGGCGGCCTGGCACACCGGGAGCCTTCCCGGCGGGCCAGGCGGCGGGCCGCGGCTGGCCACCGCGCAGGGCCGCCGGGTCGAGATCGGCGTGCTCGTCCCCTTCCCGACGCTGATCGGGGGCGGGCGAGGCGCCGGGGGAAATCGACGGGTTCGGGCCGATCCCGGCGTCGGTGGCCCGCCGGATCGCGGCGGCCGGGACCTGGCGGCGGATCCTCACCGACCCGGCCAGCGGGCGGGTCCTCGACTACGGCACGACCCGCTACCGGCCACCGCAGGACCTGATCGACCATGTGATCGCCAGGGTTCGGACCTGCCGCGGCATCGGCTGCGACCGGCCGGCCCGATCGTGTCAGATCGACCACACGATTCCCTATCCGGACGGGCCGACCGCGGACGGGAACACCGGCCCGTTCTGCGACCGGCAGCACCTGTTCAAAACGGGCAGTAGGTAGACCAAGATCAATTTACCCGCCTGTGATCTTGGACCGATATCCGGAAAACCGCAGGTAAGAGGCATGATCGACTCCTCCGACCTGTCCGGTATCCGGGCACTCGCGCCGCAAACCGTGCTGCCTGCGAGGCTGTCTGCCGTAAATCCTGCAGGCTTGTCTGGAGGCTCGCCGTGGTCACTGGCTGCGATGGTTGGCGCGCATCGTTATGCATGCGTGTTGCATTTCGTAGGGAGGCATTCGGGCGTGCGTTGATGTGGGCTTGCGGTGTGCTGCTATGTCGCGATGGCTAAGCGGACGGTGGATCAGATTGAGGGCTCAATACGCTCATCCATTGTCACGAGGAAGTATCTACCGAACGCCTTGGTGAGTTGTCGAACCCAGGTTGCGGTACTTTCGCCGTCTCTCATGAATTTAAGGAATGTCTCGCTCCAGTAGTTCTTTTGATAATGAAACGTTCCGTGGCGGTAAATCCGGAGTTTCGCGGTGTTTGGCGAAGAAAGCAAGGGGTCGATTTCGGGATCGCTTAGGCCGAGTTTCTGCCAACCTTCAACGACTACGTAAAGCCCACCGTACCACAATGACATATACATCATGATCTCAGTATCCATCGTACCGTCACCAAGGATAGACTCAAGGCCAGTTTGACCGCGGCGTCTAATCACTTGATCAAAGTGTTCTCGCATCCGGTTAGCCCAGATGTAGTAGCGGTGCAGTGATAGTAATTCCTCGCTAGTCATGATTCTCCAGTAGACGGTCTCAGATCAAGACCAATCTAGAACTCTGCAGAGGTGTCCATTCATGGGTTAGGCATTGCTGATGGTTCAGGCGGTACTGGGTAATGCGCCTGGTCACTACCGTACTGGTATTGATGGAAGGTACCGTTGCAGCGTCTGCCATTCGGCATCAGGCAACTCGTGGTGCCGGATCACGCGCTGCACCATCCGGTACTCTTTGATCCTGTTGGACGACCCTAACGGGTCTTCGGGTCTTAACGGGGATAGATGCCACCGTCCAGGCTGAGTACTTGATTGGTGAGGTAGCCGTTGTGTAGAACGGCCATGGTTAGGTCGGCGACCTCTTCTGGGCGCCCGTAGCGGCCGGCCGGGATAGGAATCACAGGTGCACCGTCCGGTGTCGCCGGCAACATCCCGGTGTCTTCGATCAGGGCGGGTGCCACCGCGTTTACCGTCACGCCGTGCGCAGCAACCCGGGACGCCAGAAAGTGCATAAGGCCATGTAGCCCGGCCTTGGAAGCCGCGTAGTGCGGACCTACCACACCGCCGGTGAAGCCCGCGACCGAGGACATGAACAGCAGACGACCGTAGCCGCGCTCCACCATTGTGGGCAGCACCTGCTGGGCGAGCAGGAACGGCGCGCGCAAGTTGACGAAGAGGGTGCGATCCCAGGTCTCGAGGTCGACATCGTCAATGGTCTGCTGAACTGCGTATCCGGCGTTGGCGATCAGTACCTCGATCGGACCAAGGACCCGCGTGGTCTCGCGAACCAACCGCGTGGGCGTTTGCGGATCGGCTAGATCGCCGGGCAGGGCGATCGCCTCCAGGCCGGCGTCTTTGGCTTCGGTCACGAGCCGCTGCGCCACCAGCGGCCGGCTACCGTAGGTGAACGCCACCCGCGCACCGGCCCCGATCAGCCGACGGCCCAGGGCTTCGCCGATACCACCCGAGGCGCCGGTAAGCAGCACCACCCGACCATCCAGTTCTTGTTCCACCACTATCGTCCGTCCACCTTCGCCAATGTCCGCCCGAGCCGGAACGGACTCTCCGGATTCAGATTGATCACATGGCAGACCAACCCTGCGCTACCGCAAGTACGTTGCCGCGGCCACCGGCGCGTCACGATCGAAGCCGAGGTGGCCGCCTTGAATCGTGGTCGGCTACGTCGACGTGGGGAGCAGGCCGCGTTCCCCGAAGACCTTCTTGGCGACAAGCGTGGCATTGATCGCCCTCGGCATGCCGCAGTAGACCGCAGAGTGCAGGAGGGCCTCTACGATCTCCTCGGAGGAGAGTCCGACGTTGAGGGCAGCGTTGATGTGTACCTCCAATTGGGGCTCGCAGCCGCCAAGCGCGGTGAGCATGCCGAGTGTGACGAGCTGCCGGTCGCGCGGGGATAGGCCGGGGCGGCGGTAGATGTCGCCGAAGGCCCACGAAACCACCTGGTGACCGAGTTCGGGGGAGATGTCGGCGAGAGAGTCAACGGCCTTCTGGCCGCTCTCTCCGTCGATGCGGGTAAGCACCTCCATGCCCCGCTCGAAGCGGTCTTGGCGGGTCTCAGCCTTGTCGGCGGCGGCAGTCGCGGTGTTCATGCAAAGTCCGTTTCCTGCTGCTCCGCAAGGAACTGCTGGTAGTGGTTGATCTTCTCGTCCAGCGTATCGGCGACCTGGTGGAGCCTGCGGATGCGAGCCGCGAGCCGGCTATGGTGCTCGCGTAGCATGGCAAGCCGGTCGGCAATCGTGGGTTCGCCGCCCGCTCGCAGCTCGGCAAACCGTTGCATATCGGCGATTGACATGCCGGTCTCCCGCAAACGGAGCAGGAACTCCAACCATGCCAGGTCGGCCGCCGCGAAGCGGCGCTGGTTGCCGGCGCTACGGCCGACGTGACCGATCAGCCCAGCCTTCTCGTAGTAGCGCAGAGTGTCCCGCGAGAGGCCGGTGCGTTCCGAAACGTGGGTGATGGTGAGAGTCGGCTCCCGATCAGACGGTGCGTTTCCACTGGGCATAAGAACACCGTAGAACTTGGAGTGCACTCCAGGTCAAATCCATGAGGAGGTCGACTACCCAGTAGCTGGTAGCCATGGCTTGCCGGCCAGCGCGGTGTGGATGGCGTCAATGGCGTGCAGGCCGTGGTTGCGGGCACCGACGAGGTACGAGCGGACGCGGCAGTAGCGTGACAGGGTCAGGGTGGTCTGCCAGTAGCCAGAGACCTTTTGGTGCAGCTTCGGGCCTTTGAGTGCTCGTTCGCTCGCATTGTTCGTCCAGGGCGTTCGAGTGTCCTTTGCGAACAGCCATACCTCGTCGGCCTTGTGCTGCAGACGTCGGGCGAGCACGAGGCCGGGATGGTTGCCTTTGTGCCAGGGTCGGGACAAATTGTCGGAGATCCCGACCAGTACGGCCTGGTTGTAGAGTTCGCGGGCATCGGCTAGCGCCGTGGCCAACGCTTCTGCGTTGATGTCCGTACAGGTGGCGGTGGCCCGGTCGACGAGCTTGGCCGCGGCCTTGAGCGCGCGGGCGGTTCCGGCACGAAGACATCATGGATTCAATGATTGGCATAACGGGGATCTCGCCGTTGATTTCTTTGAGGTCTCGACGCACCTGAGCGCCCCAGTTCTTGAACCTATCAAGCAGCGTACGGCTGTCGAAGATAGGTTCAAAAGAACGCTCGATGCTGCCATCTCCTGCAAGACGCGCGGTCACCCGAAGGTTGGATATGGGTGAACCGCGATGCTGGCTATAGTTGCGAAGTTTAGTGCAGAACCGATATGCGAAGTTCTTGTCAACTCATCTGACGTCGACGACGGTGACGATCACGCCGACGGTGCCGGAACGGACAAGACAACCCACCCAGAAGAGCCCGACCCGCCACCGTTCTGAGCAGTGGCTGAAGTCTGCCCAATTCGTTCGGCGTGCGCGGGTCGCCCAGACCGGGCAGTCGACTGTCCGCGGCGCCCTGCGGCCGACCGGTTCAGCCGGCGAGAAGAGCGGACCCGCCACCCTTCTGATCAAACCTGGGGTTCAGGCTTCCAGGAGAAGCTGCTCGAGGACATGCCGGCCGATCGCAGCCATTGGTGGGTTGTCGTCGGAGTGCTCCGCCAAGGAGCTGCCCAAGTTGAGTGCCCAGCCTCTGGCTCGAGTCCAGGTGTCCTGATCGGTGTCGGTGAGCGCGTTGAGGCGGTCTTTGAAGGCGGCGCGACCTTCGGCGTCGAAGACCATCCATGCGGCCGCGAGGTCAGTCGCCGGGTCACCACCGTTCAGATCACCGAAGTCGATCACAGCCGACAGTCGTTCTTCACCGGTCCCCGGCTCAGGCCTGAGCAAGACGTTCGCGGGGTGCGGATCGCCGTGTACCCATGTCGGCGGCCCGGTCAACGGCGCAGTCGCGACGAGTTCGTCCCAAAGGCTAAGCAGCACGTCGCTGTTGGGAATCACTCCGCTTGCCAGCCGCACCCGTAGATCTGCGTCGCGCACTGCCAGCGGTACTCCACGGACCGGGCTGCGGGGTGCATCGGACGGCGCAAGCGTATGCAGCTCGGCCATGAAGCGGGCCAACTCCACTGCGATACCGCTCCGCTCGGCGGGCGCCACCTCGATGGCCGGCCGGCCATCGAACCAGCGACCGATCGTCCACGGCCAGGGATAATCCGGGCTCGGGACTCCACGCCGCACTGGCACAGGTATCCGCGCGGTTATCTGTTGAGCGAGAACCGGTAGCCAGCGTTGTTCGTTAACGAGCAGATCGACCGCGACCTGTCGGCGTGGGAGCCGTACACACAGGTCGTCGCCCAAGCGATAGAGCACGTTGTCCCAACCGCTGGCAACCAGTTCAAGCGGGCCGGCCAGATCCGGATGCTGGGCCTCCACCAGGCGGGCAACGAGTCGGTGGTCCACGTCGATGTCGGCCGCGGGTGTCTTCACCGGTCGATCATCTGTCAGGCCTTGAACGGGATCAAAGTCCTTTCACACCGGCGAAGGCGGACCAACCGCTCCGCGGCGTCCGCGCACGTCAGCCTGAGCGTGGTCGCGGCCGAGGTCTGGTCAAGACCGTCGCGGGCCGGAATCGTAGGGCGAATGGAGCTGTTCCCCGCGATGCCATTGGCTGACTGGCAGGACACCAAGGCCACCTTGCACCGGTTTGCCCAGGTGGTTGGCAAGATCCGGCTCGCTGCGAGCCCACGGCGCAACCACTGGTGGAATGTTCCGTTCCACCTGACGGGCCGAGGCGTTACCACCCGGCCCATGGGGCGTGCCGAGGGACCTATCTTCACGATCGACTTCGATTTCGTCGACCACCAACTGCTGGTGACATCCGGCGATGGGCACGCCGCGTCGTTCCCCCTCTACGGGCAATCGGTTGCATCGTTCTATCGCAACGCCTTGGACGCCTTGGCAGCCGTCGGGGTCGAGATGAGCCTGGAACGGCCCTGGCCGTACGACCTGCCGGACTCCGGCCGACCGTTCGCGGTGGACACGATGCACGCCAGCTACGACACGACCTGGGCTACGCGCTACTGGCAGGTGCTGAGCCAGGTGAACCTCATCCTCGAAGAGTTCGCCGCCAACTTCTCCGGCAAGGTCAGCCCCGTGCACCACTTCTGGCACACCTTCGACATCGCTCACACACGCTTCTCCGACCGGCGGACGGACCTTCCGCCACAGGCCGACTCGGTGACCTGCGAGGCCTACTCACGGGAGGTGATCAGTTTCGGCTTCTGGTTCGGCGACGACACCCTCCCCGAGCCGGCCTTCTACTCGTACACCGCTCCTGAGCCGGAGGGCCTGGCCGGCGAAATGCTGCAGCCCCCAACGGCCGAGTGGATGGCACGAAAGGACAGCCACCTGGCCATACTCCGGTACGACGACGCTCGCGCTGAGGCTGATCCGCATGCGGCGGTCCTTGCGTTCTACGAGAGCGCCTACCAGGCTGGTGCCCTCCGTGCCGGCTGGGACGTCGCCGCCCTGGCGTGCCCCGGCGGTGTGACCGATCCCCACCGTCCGCCGCTCCAGAGCTGAGGCGGCGACCGCCCTGCGGGGCACGGTCGACCGTGACTACGCGCCCACTGCGGCGCGAGCCTTCGCCGTCTTTACCGCCGCACTGAGGGTTGCGATGTCGTAGGCGCCCTGGTGGCGCCGCCCGTTGATGAAGAACGTCGGGGTGCCGGAGACGCCACTCAGGTCAGCAGAGTCGACATCCTCCGCAACCCGTGACGACCAGGCGTGCTTGCGGAGATCGTCGCGGAAGCGGTCCGAGTCAAGGCCAAGCTCGGCGGCGTACCTGACCAGGCTGACTGGCCGCAAGTCGTCTTGATGCCGGAACAAGAGGTCGTGCATCTCCCAAAAGGCTCCCTGGTCGGCGGCCGCCTCGGCCGCCTCGGCCGCCAGCTGAGCATTCGGATGAACGTCAGTGAGTGGGAGGTGGCGCCACACGTACCGAACATCACCGAAGTCGGCGAGCAGCTTGCGAACGACGGGCTCTGCTTGTCCGCAGTAGGGGCACTCGAAGTCGCCGTACTCGACGACGGTCACCAGCGCACTCTCCGGCCCACGGATGTGATCGCGGTCCGGGTCGACTTCAGCAGCGAGGTCGATGATCAGTTCTGCGGTACCGAGCAGGGCGCGGCTGCGCGCCTGCAGGGGCAACAGTTCGGTGACGCGGAAGACAACCCAGGTGGCGAGGGACGCGCACAAAGCGGCGGACAAGATGCCCAGTTTCGCCTCCTCTAGCTGAGTACCGCGGAAGGCCAACGTCGAGATCAGGAGGGACACCGTGAAGCCGATCCCGGCGATCGTGCCGCCGCCGAGGACAGCGGCCCAGCCGATCGGTGGACGCACCCGGCCACGGCTCAGCACGGTGAGCAGCCACGTGGACCCGGCGATCCCGAGCGGCTTGCCCACGACATAGGCGATGACGATCCCGAGCGTGATCGGGGAGGTGAACGCCTGCGTGAGGAGGCCACCGCTGATCGTCACGCCCGCGTTGGCCAGCGCGAACAGCGGCACGATGACGTAACTCGTCCACGGGTGGTAGAGCTGCTGCAGCCGTTCGTTCGGGGAGATCGCGGATGCGACCCCGAGCCGTGCGTCCCGTGCCAGCTCGGGGGTCGGCTGCTCACGGAAGAGACGGAACACCTCGGTGGCCCGTTCGAGATCACCGCGCGCAGCCGGGTAAGCGTAGGTCAGCAGCCCCATGACCAGACCTACGACGATCGGCTCGACACCGGAGGAATAGAGGGCCGCCCAGGTAATAGCTCCGAGCGCCAGATACACCAGCCCGATCTGGACGCCCGCGGCCCGCACGATCAAGATCACGCCGAGCAGGCCGAACGCCAGCATCAGGGCTGGCACCTTGATGTCGCCGCTGTAGAAGACCGCGATGACACCCAGCGCGATGACATCGTCGACGACGCTGATCGTAAGCAGATACGCGCGCAGCCGGGCCGGGAAGCGTCGGCCGACAAGCGCGAGCATGCCGAGCGCGAACGCCGTGTCGGTTGACATCGCCGCGCCCCAGCCATGCGCAGAAGATCGGCCGGCATTCGCGGCCAGGTACATGGCGATCGGCACGAGGATTCCGCTGATCCCCGCCACCACCGGCAGGGTGAGCCGCCGCCGGTCCCGCAGCTCGCCCATGTCAAACTCCCGGCGAGCCTCCAGACCGACGACGAAGAAGAAGAACGTCATCAGCCCGTTGTTCACCCACTCGCGGAGATCCTGGGAGATATCCCAGTCGCCGAGGTTGATGGACAGCTGCGTCCCCCACAGCGACTCGTACGAGGTGGCGTCGATGTTCGCCCACGCCAGCGCGACCAGCGTGGCTGCGAGCAGGACGGCCGCGCCTCCGGTCTCGGTGCGCAGGAACTCCCGCAGCGGGGTCGACAGGTTCCGCGCCCATGCCGTCCGCCCGGAGAAGGCGCCGGTCATCTCGCGCTGGGTCATGCCTGCATTCTTGCGTGGCTTCGGTCCTCACCGAGTAGAGCTGAGAGGAGGAGGCTGATGGATCCGATCAAGGATGCTCACTCGCCGTTGAACTGACCCGGCTGGATGTGCCCGGACTCGTAGGCAAAAACCACGGCTTGGGCACGGTCGCGAGCGCCGATTTTCGCGAAGACATGCCCGACATGCGTCCGAACGGTCGCTTCTCCGAGGTACATGTTGGCTGCGATATCGGCGTTTGACAGGCCACGAGCAAGGTGCGTGAGCACCTCACGCTCGCGGTCGGTAAGCCGGCCGAGCCGATCCGTGAGCTCGGCCGGAGGATCGACGAGCCGCAGATGGCGCTCGATGAGCCGGCGCGTAACGCTCGGGGCGAGCAGTGCTTCCCCGGCTGCGATCGTGCGCACCGCGGCATAGAGGGCATCGCGCGGCGTGTCCTTGAGGAGGAAGCCGCTTGCACCGGCGCGCAGCGCGGCGAGGACGTATTCGTCGAGGTCGAAGGTCGTCAGAACGAGGACGCGCGCTGTGCTCGTTCGGTCGGCGCAGAGCTCACGGGTTGCGGCGATGCCGTCGAGTACCGGCATTCGGACGTCCATGAGGATGACATCCGGACGGTGCGACCGAGCCAGGCGTATGGCGTCACGGCCGTCGGCCGCCTCAGCGACCACGTCGAAGTCCGCCTGTGTCGTGAGCACTGCGGCGAAGCCGGCCCGGACGAGCTCCTGGTCATCCGCCACCAACAAGCGGATCACGGGGAGGCCCCGAGCTGCCCGGCTTCGACGGGAATGCGTGCCCTAACCAGAAAGCCGTTGCCGCACGGACCTGCTTCGAGGTCGCCACCGAATGCGCCGACCCGTTCACGCATTCCGAGCAGACCGCGGCCAGCCCCGGCGTCGGCAAGGGTGCGGGCGTCGGGTTTCTGCCTGTTCCCTGTGTCGACGACTTCGAGCAGGAGGTCGTGAGTGCCGTACCGCAGCTTCGCCTCGGCGCGCGTCGGTCCGACATGACGGATGATGTTGGTCAGTGCCTCCTGCAGCACCCGATAGACCGCAAGATCCACGCTGGCCGGGAGGTCTCGTGCCTCGCCTTCCACAGTGAGGTCGACGTCGACCCCGGCGGCCCTTACCTGCGCCAGCAACGCGTCCGCGTCCCGCAGACGCGGGCTGGGCGACAGCGGTCCGCCCTGGGCATCGTCCGCGGGATCGGCATCCTCGCGCAGGACATCGAGCAGGAGGCGCAGGTCTGCGAGGGCCGAGCGGCCCGTGCGCTGAATGGCATGCAGCGCGTCGACCGTACGACTGCGGTCATTCGCCAGCGCCTCGCCCGCCTCGGCCTGTACCACGATCACGCTGAGGCTGTGTGCGACCACGTCGTGTAGGTCCCGTGCGATGCGGGCGCGCTCCTCCGCAGCGACGGCCCGCGCCTCGGCCGCGCGCCCACGCTCCACCGCCGCGGCCTGCGCCTCGAGCTGCTTGACGAGTTGTTGCCGTGACCACACCACTCGCCCCGCACCCCAGAAGCCGCCGACCAGGGCAACGATGAACTCGAGGTCCTCGAGCGGGTTACCGTTGTTCCGCCAGTTGGCGAATGCCATGACCGGGACGAAGAGGAGCAGTCCGGCCAACGCCGGTCGGAGCGGGCGATGAGCCGCCAGGGTGTAGGTGCTGACCAGCACACCGAAGAAGACACCAACGCCCTCGTTTGACCCGACCAGCGTGGATTCCAGCACAATCATGAGCAGCACGAAGACGAAAACCCCGACGGGGTAACGCCGCCGCACCGCCAGCGGAAGGGTGATCAGCAGCCCCGTGACGACGACGAGCCACATCGGCCCGTCGTCGTAGTTGCCTGCGAGCGTCTCGATGGTGGACACCGACGCCATCAAGACCGCGAGTGCCGCGTCGGCACGGTCTTCGCGGGTGAGCCGACCCACCACCCGCGACCACCACCTGCCCGGCTGACCCGGCATCCATCTCACGCAGATACCCCAAGCCATCCCCGGCCGCGATGAACCGCCTTCATGCCGTTCACGGTAGAGCAGGCTGGCCCGCTGTACATCCGCCTCCACGCGGATGCGCCGACCTCGCAAATTCAGCGCCGAGGCGGAGTCATCGACGCGTCGGTGCGGATGTGGGCCGTACCTGCGCGCACCTAGGTTCCGAGCATTCAGGGCGCGGCAGACGCCGAGCCTGACATCGGAGGTCGAGAGATGTTCACACAGGCTCAGCAATCCAACGAGACTATGGCCGGCCGGCGCAGCGTCGCTTGGTGGCTGGCCGGCACAGTAGCCACGGGGATCGGAGTGGCGCTCAACCTTGCCGCGGGACGCATGCCCGGCTCGGAGTCCTTCGGTGCCGAGGATGTGGTCGATGCGCTTGGAGGAGTTGCTATCGGCGGACTGGGCGTACTCCTGCTCCTCCGCGGCGTCGCGGCTGGCTTGGGCCGCGCGCTGCTCGCAAGTTCGGTTCTGCATGGCGGGGTCTGGCTTACCGGCGGCCTCGCCGACACGATCGCAGACGGTCAACCTCATCCGCCGTGGGTGGCGAGAACCCTAGACGTTCTGAACGGGGTGCTCTTCATCCCCGCCTTCGTCCTCGTGGTGCTGGCGCCGTTGCTCCTCTTCCCCACCGGTCGGCTGCCGTCCCGGCGCTGGCGCGCCATCGGCTGGCTTGCAATCGGAGGCACGATCGGCTCCATGGTCGGAACCCTCGTGGCACCGGGGCCGGTTGACGAGGACGTGCCGGCCTGGGGCACCAACCCGTTCGGCATCGAAGGCCTGGACGGACTCTGCGACGCCCTTCAGGGCGCCGGCCTCATCGCAGTGCTGGTGGCGGCTGTCGCCGGCATCGCGGCGATCGTCGTCCGTCTCATCACATCGCGCGGCGTCCAGCGCAGGCAGATGTGGTGGTTCGTCGTCCTCATCGCGCCGGTGATCGCGATGATCGCGATCGACACCGATGGCCTGATCCCAGGGGCTCTGTCCGCAGTGATCGCTTTCGGGCTCATCCTCTGTGCAATCGGGTACCCGCTGCTCGGCCGGCCGGCCACGTCACCAGACCCTGTAGCGACGTGATCGATGGGCGGGCCGACGCGCTCAGGATCCGGTCGTCGTCCGATCATCCAGCTGCTCGTCGAGTGCCTCGCGTTGCGGCGCTTGGGCAGGCGTGAACTCCGCGAACGGGCTGGTGCGGAACCACGTCGCGAACCTTCGAGTCAGCTGGGCAGGCCCGGTCAAGGTGAGGCGTCCGGCCCGGATGGCATTTGCGTATGTCGCCCTTTTCAGATGCAGGTCTACCAGGCACTGCGAATCTGTCTCACACACGATGTCTTCGACGTAGCCCGTGCCTCTCGTACACAGTTCGGGCTCGGGCCTGCGCAGGATCATCCAGTAAGCCTCGGTCGGCCGGTCTCGCAGCACGAAGCGGATGACGACCGTCCGGTCCGGTAACCGATCTGGATCCGCGAGTTTCGTGGTGGCCCACAGGATGTAGGCCGGATCGAGGTGGCGTGGTTCGATCTCCAGCCATTTCGCACCCCACCGGCCCATGGCATCGCATACGGCCCGCAGCTCCAGGCCCATCTCCGTCAGCTCATAGGAGGAGCCGCGACCGGACGTGTTGCGGTGACGGACCAGGATTCCGTGGCGTTCGAGCGCCTCGAGCCGTTGGGTAAGAAGGGCGGTTGGAATGCCAGGGGCTCCCTGCCTGATCTCGCTGAAGGTCCTGCAGCCGTGGAGGAGGTTGCGGACGATGATCGGCGTCCAGCGTTCCGCGAGCAGCTCAGAGCTGCGAGCTATCGGGCAGTACTGGCCGTAGTCGCGCACGGCTTAAGCGTGAGGCGCCAGATCTGCCTTGGCAACTTCAGATTCTGATATTGCCGGGTGTGCGCGCTCTGGTGAAAGTGGTACTCGGGCGGGCACGACCAGCCCGATGACCGCAGAGAGAGGTAGGTGAGGGGGATGCTCCTCTCAGGGCAGGCGCACAGCGTGTTTCCCGGCGAGGGGGAGGTCGCCGATCTCGGCATCGTCCGGATGCGGGTGCTCGCCGCCGGCGAGCCGACGACCAATCGGTCCTTCTCACTCCTCGAGTTCTCGGGGGACCGGGGTCCCTGGACTGTGCCCCACATCCACCAGGGCATGGAGGAGTCGTTCTATGTCCTGGACGGCGAGTTCACCTTTGCTGTCGGCGAGCAGAAGATCACCACCGAACCTGGGTCGTACGTCCTCGTCCCGCGTGGCACGCCGCACATGATGGCCGCCGGTCCGGGTGGCGGTCGGCTGCTTTGCTTTATGGTCCCCGGCGGGCTGGAGGAGATGTTCTTCGAACTGGCACAGCTTCCGCCTGACAGCATCACCGACTCGGCGGCGCGGGCGGCGATCTCATCTCGGTACGACTCAGTCCCGACCGATAGTCGATGAGCCCTGAAGGTGCCCAGACCGAGGCATGACAGGAGGGACGGCCGATGCTGCCGCTGCAGCTTTCCGCCGAAGAGTTCCGCAACCTCGCCCATCGGATGGCGGACCACGCGGCAGACCTCCTCGCGAGTATGGACGAGAGACCGATCTTCCCGCTGACATCCGCAGCGCAGGCGGCCGCCGTCTTCGACCGACCGTTGCCCGACGACGGCCTCGGTGATGCTGTACTCGACGATCTCGGTGAGGTCGCTGCGCAGGCGCGCTCTGGGAACGCGCGATTCTTCGGCTACGTGCTGGGATCTGGCGAGCCTGTCGCTGCGCTCGGCGATCTGTACGCATCCGTACTGAACCAGAACGTGACCGCGTGGCGCTCTTCGGCCTCTGCGGTGACGATCGAGCGTACGGTCGTCCGGCAACTTGCCCTGGCGATCGGGTGCGATGGGTTCGTGGGCAGCCTGACCAGCGGGGGGTCGATCGCCAACCTGATGGCCTTGGCGATGGCCCGCGAAGCCCACGCGCCGGCGAACGAGGACGGCGCCCAGCCGTGCGTCATCTACGCATCGGACGAGGTGCACATGTCGGTGCCAAAGGCGTTGGCGCTGCTGGGGATCGGACGCTCGAACCTGCGTCTCATTCCGGCCGACGACCACTTCCGGATGCCCGTCGGTGAGTTGGAGGCAGCAATCTCTCGGGATCAACGGGCGGGTCGCCGCCCGATCGCGATTCTCGCATCGGCCGGTGCAGTAGCCACCGGTGCTATCGATCCGTTGCCTGAGCTGGCTCAGGTAGCCCGGGCCAACGATCTGTGGCTCCATGTCGATGGTGCGTACGGCGCCTTGGCCGCGCTCGCAGTCCCGGAAAAGTTCGCCGGTCTTTCCCTCGCCGACTCCATCTCCCTCGACGCTCACAAGTGGCTCTACCAGCCACTCGACTGCAGTCTTCTGCTCTACCGCGATCCCGCTGTCGCGCGTCAGACGTTCGCGTACACCGGTGACTACGCGAAGAGCCTCAGTGACGACCCGGTCGAGGGATTCGCATTCTTCGAAGAGTCGATCGAGCTGTCACGCAGATTCCGGGCGCTGAAACTCTGGCTATCGCTGCGCTACCACGGACTCGGCAAATTCCGGCAAGCGATCCAGAAGGATCTCGCCCACGCGCAGTTGCTGGCAGGACTGATCGAGGCCGAGCCGATGCTCGAGCTCCTAGCGCCCGTGGAACTGAGCGCTGTGTGTTTCCGATGGAACGACCGTGGCGGCGATGAGGCGACTCTAGATCGTCGCAACGTGGCGATCTTGCAAGACCTGATCCGTCGCGGGCGCGTCTACCTGTCGAATGCGAACGTCCGAGGCGCATTTGCTCTGCGCGCCTGCATCGTGAATCACCGGACGACCGACGACGACGTTGCCGCGGTCATCGCAGAGGTGCTCAAGTCTGCAAGGCGAACAGGCGACTCGTAGGACACGGGCCACCAGCACGGCCAGTGAGGTGAATATGTCCGATCCAAATGTGGTTCCCGACGGGCTGCGTGCCCAGCTTGCCGCAGAGGCCTACCAGGGCATCGCGACGTTCGGGCGGCTTCCGCTCGTGACAGAGGCCGAGCAATTGGACGCCTGGCAGCCAGACGTCGCAGTCGTCGGCGCGCCCTGGGACGGATCGACTACGAACCGGCCGGGAGCCAGGTTCGGCCCACGCGCGCTGCGCGCGAACTCACACATACCCGGCGCCTACCACCTCGATCTCGGCATCGAAATCTTCGACCATCTGGTTGCCGTCGACTTCGGCGATGCGATCTGCACCCATGGCATGTGGGAGCGGTCCCGACACGCCATCCATGAACGCGTCATGGCCGTTGCCAGCCGCGGTATCGCCCCCGTCGTGCTAGGCGGCGACCACTCCATCACCTGGCCTGCGGTCACTGCCGTGGCTGATGTGATCGGCCGCGGCCGGGTGGGTCTCATCCACTTCGACGCCCACGCCGACACAGCGCCCGACATCGACGGAAACTTGGCCAGCCACGGCACGCCGATGCGCCGGCTCATCGAGTCCGGGGCCGTCGCCGGGCACAACTTTGTCCAGGTCGGGCTGCGCGGCTACTGGCCGCCGCCGGAGGTGCTCGAGTGGATGCGGGAGCAGCGCATGCGGACCCACTTCATGCAGGAGATCTGGGAAGACGGAACCCGCGACGTACTCGACCGTGTCATCGCCGAGGCGTTGGACGGGCCTGATGCCGTCTATTTGTCTGTCGACATCGATGTGCTCGACCCCGGCTTCGCGCCCGGTACCGGTACACCAGAACCCGGCGGCCTTGCCCCCGTGGACCTGCTACGCATGGTCCGGCAGATCGCCTTGGATACCCATCTCGTCGGGATGGACGTTGTCGAGGTGGCGCCCGCTTACGACACTGCCGACATCACCGTCAACAACGCACATCGGGTTGTCTGGGAGGCGTTCGCTGGCATGGCCGTCCGCCGGCGCGATGGCCGCGCTGACTGGCCGAACCCGATCCAGCGGGAGGGCGAGCCCGCCGTTGACCCCGCGCGGGACTCCTAAGGGCACCGCAGGCCGGGAATCATCCGGCAGGGATGACGCCAGGCACCGACCTGCATGGGTCCCATGGATGGATCTGGTGCGGGACTGAGCAGGGGAGGCGTCATGGCGTTGTGGCAGCGAAGCGGCGAGGTAGCAGCGACGGATCTCACCGTCCTTCCTCGATTCACCAGGACGGGGATGATCGATGTTCCCAAGGACCGCCTGGCGGAGGGGGAGATGCTGCCGCAGACCGCCTACCAGATCGTCATGGACGAGGTGATGATCGACGGCAACGCCCGCTTCAACCTGGCGACCTTCGTCACGACCTGGATGGACGACGAGGCCGACCGCATCTATGCCGCGACCTTCGACAAGAACATGATCGATAAGGACGAATACCCGCAGACCGCCGAGATCGAGTCCCGGTGCGTCAAGATGCTCGCAGACCTGTGGCACGCCCCACACGCCACCACCGCGGTCGGTACATCCACGACAGGGAGCTCGGAGGGCTGCATGCTCGGCGGGCTCGCCCTCAAGCGGCGGTGGCAGACCGCCCGCCGTGCAGCCGGCCAGTCCACCGACCACCCCAACATCGTCATGGGGGGGAACGTTCAGGTGGTCTGGGAGAAGTTCGCCAACTACTGGGAGGTCGAACCTCGGTACGTACCGCTAGAAGGCAACGTCTTCCATCTGACCGCCGACCGGCTGCTCGACTACGTCGACGCGAACACGATCGGGGTGGTTGCGGTACTCGGCTCGACGATGGACGGCACTTACGAGCCGGTGGAGGAGATCTGCGCGGCTTTGGACCACTACCAGCACGAGAGCGGTGTCGATGTTCCGGTGCATGTTGACGCCGCATCCGGCGGATTCATCGCCCCCTTCATCCAACCGGAGCTCCTCTGGGACTTCCGGCTCGACAGGGTGGTCTCGATTCAGACCTCCGGACATAAGTTCGGGCTGGTCTACCCGGGAGTGGGATGGGTGGTCTGGCGCGAGCCTCAATACCTGCCGGAGGACCTGGTCTTCCACGTGAACTATCTCGGCGGGGACATGCCCACCTTCGCCCTGAACTTTTCCCGCCCCGGAGCGCAGGTGGTCCTTCAGTACTTCCAATTCCTGCGTCTAGGCAGGCAAGGCTTCCGCCTTGTGCAGCAGGCCTGCCAGGACGTGGCGGTACACGTCGCACGGACTCTCGACGCGATGCCCGAGTTCGATCTGGTCTCGGACGGAACGGAACTGCCCGTGGTGACCTTCTCTGTGAGTCCGGACATCGAGAAGTACACGGCGTACGACGTGTCCCGCAAGCTGCGGGAGTCCGGCTGGCTGGTGCCCGCCTACACGATGCCGCCGAACCGGGAGGACCTCGTCGTGCTGCGGGTCGTCGTACGCAACGGCTTCAGCCACGACATGGCTGACCTGTTCCTACGAGACCTCCGTGCCGCGGTGCAGTGGCTCGATGATCTTGCTGCCCCGATGCCGCAGGAACAACGACCGAGCAGCTTCCACCATTAGGTCCACCCAACGTCCATCTGCAAACGCAACGACCCGGCCGTTTGGTTCGGCCTGTCGCCCTCATGCTGAGGTCGCGGCAGCCATCCGACGTACTGCCTCCTCGATGAGCCCAGGGGATGTACCGATATTGAGCCTCGCGAAGCCCCGGCCCTCCACGCCAAAATCGGGTCCGCGGCTCAGTGCAACCCGCCCTCGCGCGAGAAAGGCCTCGGCCGGGTCGTCGCCGAGCCCAAGGCGCGAGCAGTCAAGCCAGGCCAGGAACGAGGCCTCCGGCGGAAGGTAGCCGACCGCCGGGAGGAACTCGGCCAGCAAGTCGGCGAGCAGGCGGCGGTTGTGATCGAGCTGGTCGCGCACCCCATCCAGCCACCCGTCGCCCGACCGTAGGGCTGCCTCAGTGGCGATCGCGCCGAGGATCGACGCTCGGTAGGGCACCTCCTCCGGAAGTCGGCTCATTGCAGTCGCCATCGCTGGATGCGCGGTTACCGCGAGTGCACATTTGAGCCCAGCGAGGTCGAACGCCTTGGACGCGGAGGTCAGCGTGATGCCACGCTCGACCGCCTCCGTGCCGAGGCCGAGCCAGGGGACGTGCTCGGCACCAGCGAGCGTGAGCGGCGCGTGGACCTCGTCGCTGACGACCGTCACGTCGTAGCGAGCGGCGAGGTCCAGGAGCGGCTCGAGTTCGGAATGTGCGAACACCCGGCCGGTCGGGTTGTGCGGGTTGCACAGCAGGTATGCGCGCACGCCGCCCCTGAGAGCCTGCTCGGTCTCCCCGAGGTTCAGGGTCCAACCCAGGTCACCGCGAACCATGGGCACAGGGACGACCTTGCGTCCGATGCTCTCGATCATCGCGAAGAAGGGCGGATAGGCGGGCGTGTTGACCACCACACCATCGCCCGGGTTCGTCACGAGCCGGAGCACCTCGCCGATTGCGGCGTTCACGTCGGGGACCAACGTCACCTGCTCCGGGTCGACGATCCAGTCGAACCGACGCCTAGCGAAATCGGCGAACGCGCCGCCGAGGTCGGCAGTCCGCGCGTCAACGTACCCGGTGTCACCCGCGTCCACGGCGGCATGCAGGGCGGTCGTGATCGGCTCGGCCCGGGGAAAGTCCATCTCCGCGATCCACATCGGCAGCACATCGTCGGAGAAGCGGCGCCACTTCGAGCTCCGTCGAGACCGCAGGTCCTCCCATGTCAACCGATCAAGTCTCATGACATAAAGGATCGCCCATGCGACTGCTCTGGAATCGGCACCGCTGGCTATTCGCTGGCGATGAGGGCGGCGACCTGCTCCGGCTCGTCGACCTGGACGTAGTGTCCGGCGCGCTCCAGCAGGTGCAGCTCGCTATCGGGGAACAGCGCGGCGAAGTTCCTGGCTACTCGCGGATTGAGGTAGCGGTCACGGGCACCGAAGACTACCCGGACGGGCCGGCTGAAACGACGCATATCGCCGATGCGCCGCCGGCGGGCGCTCACAGCGGTGAGCAGGTCGTCGTTGAGCCGCCAGAACGCCGGGCGTGCCGGTAGGGATTGTTCATAAAGCTGCGGGACGAGCTGGCCCCGGACGATGGGGTCCTGAATGAACCCGCCGACCTGCCAGGCGTAAAAGCGACGGTCCAGGTCGGGCCACCGCCGGACGACCGCCCGGGCGGCTGAGCGGACGATGGGCGTGGAGTACACCGCGATCCTGGGCGGGCGCCGCAGGCCAGCAGTCCAGTGGTAGTAGGTGTTGAGCAGCACGAGGGTCGCGACCCGGTCCGGATTGTCGAGCGCCCAGTCGATCGCCGGCAGCCCAGAGGCGTCGTGGGCAACCAGCACGAGCGGGCTCTTGCCAAAATGCTCTTGTACCGCGTCGGCGACGACAGCCAGGTCACCGACCTGATTGGCGGCCGTGTATGGGTAGCCCTCCGGCTTGTCCGAGCGACCCCAGCCGAGGAAGTCGAAGCGCACGACAGGCCGGCGGCCAGCCAGGTATGGCATCAGGCGGTCGTAGAGGTGGGTGTTGTCGGGGAAGCCGTGCATCAGCACGACCGGCGCTCCAGTGCCGGGCATCACCTCGGCATACAACTTGTAAGATCCTCGCGCCACGGGCAGCGTCCCAGTAGCGACATCCATCACAGTCAGTCCTCCTCTTGGCCGTACAGCCGGCCACGGCTCTGCCCGCCTCACACCACCTCCCGTCCGTCCACCACAGCTACGTCGCCGGTGGCGAAGGCAGACGGACGCATGGCAAGCGAGATCGCTCCGGCACCGGTGGTGTCGGCCGACTCGACCTTGAACGAGGCGGGCGTACTGGCTTCGTCGAAGAGGCGCTTGCCGATGCCTACTGCTACGGGGAAGACGAGCAGCCGGTAGATGTCGACCAGACCTGCCTCGTGAGCGGCGCGGGCGAGGCGCCAGCTGCCGTGAACCTGTAGCTCGCGGCCTGGGCGTTGCTTGAGCTTGCGGATCTCCTCGACAAGGTCGCCGTTGATGATCGTGGTGGTGTCTCGCCAGTCTGCCGCGGCATCCGTCATCGACTTGGACACGACGAATTTCGGCAGCGTGTTGAGGGCCGTTCCCATTTGGTTCTCGGGGTCGGTCACCGCGGACCAGTACGGGTACATCAACTGGTACGTCGTGCGCCCGAGCAGGAAGGCGTCTGCCTTGGCGGCCCAGTCCTGTTCCACGATGCGGCCCATGTCCTGGTCGGCGTATGGCACCAGCCAGCCACCACGGGCGAACCCGCCGCTGGTGTCCTCGGCTGCACCGCCCGGACCCTGCATGACGCCGTCCAGGCTGACGAAGGTGTTGACGCTCAGCTCCATGACCTTGTCTCCTGACACGTGAGGTGGCCGCCCTCGCTTCTGCTCCGCGGAGGGCGAAGAACGCCCTAATTGCCGGGCCGATCGTTGGTCAACTAGGGGAGTGCTGCATGTCCGCGATCTCCATGAGGGATCCAGGGGCTACAGGGTGGTGACGAGCTTCCGCATCCGGGACGTTCTCGCGGATAGGTGATTGCCTGGGTCCTCCAAGCCTTGCTGCTTGCACCCGTCTTCACCAGGCAGGCCCACCGGCAGTTCACCGGCAGTTCGGGCGAACCGCCGGCAGATCGGCGGGTGGCTAGAGGTACGCTCCGCCGATGCCGGACCTGCACGGATCCATCGAGGCGGATGACCAATGGGCGATGTGAAGCGTTACACGAAGGTCGTTTCCACTGACGACGGCGGGTCCACATTCGAAGACGCCGAGATCCATCTCGCGGAGCAGCAGGTCGCCGATGGTGTCCCGCCCATGTTCGTCGGCGGTCTGTCGTCGTCTGCCAGCGTGGTGTTTCTACGCAGCGCTGAGTTCGACAGTGACCCCCACCCTGCGCCGAGGAGGCAGTGGGTCGTCATGTTGCGCGGAGCGATCGAAGTGGAGGTCAGCGACGGCATGCGCCGCCGCTTCGAGCCCGGCGACTTGGTGCTGGTGACCGACACGACGGGAAGCGGTCACGTCACGTTGGCCGTGGGCGATCCTCCGTTGGAGGGGCTGTTCGTTGCGGAAGCCTAATCCGGACACCGCGATCGTCTTATCCCGCTGGGACCGCGCGTCGAGTGGGCTCACGTGACTCGATCGGCGGCGCCGACGTCAAGGGCTGGCCGGACCTCCCGCTGCTGGTCGGTCAGCCGCTCTTGAACTCGGACATATCGATCGTCTGCGACGCCGGCGGAGCCCGGAGCGTAAACGGCTCGTCGTAGTCGAGGAATTCGACAGTCCCTGGCTCCTTCGCGCCCGGTAGCGACCGTAGGCGCAGTGGGTAGGGCTTGCCGTCTAGGGCCACATCGAGCACACCGCCGTCAGGGCCTGTCATCGTGACGGTTATTGCCCGGCGGCCGTACGTCTGCCTCTCATGGCCTTTCCGCAAGGACGCGTTCGGCACGTCCTTGAAGAGATCGCTCATCAGGGCGTCAAGGTCGGTGAACCGGATCAAGGCGGCCATTCCCGGTGCCGAGGCGGACCCTTTCAACCACCTGTCCGAGAAGAGCTCGGCCGCGGCCGGGCCACCGGTTGCCGTCCAGAACGCGGTGCTGCCCTTCATGTAGGCCCGGGTACCGATCCGGGTGATCCGGACGCTTCCGCCTCGCAGCGTCAACGTGCCGGTGCCGCCCTTGCCAGCCAGCAGTTGCATGTCGAATTTGATGCGCTGTCCGCTGTCGCTGACGTCGCCCTTGATCCGCACCGCGGACGCCTGGTCCGTCGCCTTGCGCGCTTTGGCGACGATGCCAGCTGCCGACAGGTTCTCCACCCCGTTGGGCGCTAGCGCCCGCGACGTGGTGGCCGTGATCGCGGGTGAGTCTGCGCTCGAACCGCAGCCTGTCATCACGATCGCCGTAGTGGCTAACGAGATCAGTAGCCGTCTGGGTCGCACACTCACTCCCAGGGGTTTAGGCATCGGTTGGTTTACCACCGGGCACGGAGTACGAGCCTTGACCCGGGGCCCACATCTGCACAAGGCAGGACACCGGCAGTTTCACCGGCATCTTCAGCATTGAATGGGCGGGCTCCGCGGCATCTTCTCCGGCAAGTCCGCCCAAGCCCTCCAACCGCGGATTGAGCGCCGCCACACGGATTCGGGAGCCCTCGGTCTGGGGGCTCCCGAATCAGGACGGGCTATGAGATCGGCGTGCTCACGGCGTCGCGCCTAGTGTCGCGACGAACGCGGGGGCTCTTGGCGTACCCCAGCCGGTCGTTGCGTCGTACCCGCTTGTGGTCGGGTAGCCCGCGACTGGGACCTGCCAGATCTGGTTGTCTTGCAGGTCGCCTGCGGACTTGTTCACTGGGCCGTTGACGCCGACATCCGTACCGGCGAAGGTCTTCTGGGCCGTGCCGTAGTGCTGCGGGGTGATGTCGGTGTAGGCGGCGGCGCCGACTCCGTGGTAGAGCAGCGGGTCCAGGAAGCCGATGGGTGCCTTGCTTGCGGAAGCGCGGGCGGCGTTGACGAGGGCGACCAGGCCAGTCGTCTGTGGGCTCGCCGCCGACGTGCCGCCGACGATGGTCCAGCAGCCGGTCAGGTTGCCGCAGTTGAACTCCGGAAAGGCGGTGATGTAGACGTCGACGCCGCCGTTCACCGCTGCATTCCAGGCGGTGTCGGGGACCAGCCGGTGATCGCCGAGTCCGGGCACGACGTCCTGCTGCCAGGACGGCCGCGGATAGAGGAGGCTCGCGCCGCCACCAGTCGCTCCACCACCGATCAACCCCGCCAGCCACGACTCGTTCCAGACCGCCTCACTGTTCCCGCCCTCGGTCCACTGCCAGTAGTCGGGGTTGAAGTCGCCCGTGGCGGTGAACGCGTCGTTGCTCGCGGGATTCCAGGTCCAGCCGTCCTGCAGCTGGGTTCCGCCGACCGAGACGACGTAGGGCGAGCTTGCCGGCCACCAGGCCACCGGGGTCGGGTAGAAGCTGCTTTCCTTGGCCTGCTTGCTAATTCCCCGGCTCCCGTAGTCGTGGGAGGCGGCGAAGAAGTTGTCGTGTTTAGCCAGACCCGCCTGGAACACCTGGTCGAAGTGCGCGGTCTGTACCGCTCCAGCTCCGCCGAAGGTCTGCTCAGGGACTCCCAGCGACATCGAGAACAGCGTTCCGGGTGGCGTGGCGTCGATCTCGTCGGAGATCGCCTTGAACAGGTTCGGAAAGCCCTGCACACCGAGGGTCTCCGCGGGTGGGACCGCCAGCAGAACGATGTGCGCCAGCGGCGCGATGGCGTAGGCCCACTCGATGTCAAGGCTGGACTCGAGCGACCAGAACGCGGCGGCGCATGGCCCGGACAGTCCGTTGCTGGTGCAGGTGTTGTCGAATTGCGGATTGCCCTGCGGGAAGACCTGCTCGAAGTCCGGGGCCGGCAGGCTCGGGAAGAATGTGTCGTGGAAGTGCCGCAGGTCAGCGTCCGCGGTGGGGCTGCCGTACGGGTCCACGAGCACAATCGTCTGGCCTTGCCCGTAGTTCGGGCCATCGGCGGAGATGTCGGCTACCGAGTCCACCCCGTAGGCCGCCCGAATCTGCTGCGGCGTGTAGCAGTGCATCCAGAGGGCGGCCGAGCCGTCAGGGAACTCGCACGCGGTCGAAGCATCCTGCCGCGTGGTGATCAGGTCAGGTGAGATTGTGACGGTCTGCGCGGAGAAACGTACCGCCGGCCCTGTCGGCGCGGCCTGCGCCGCGTTCGCACCGGCCCCTGCGGACGCCATCACGGCTGCGGCCAGCCCCGCCAGCCCCAACGAGAGCCTTCGCATGGCTGCGATCCTGCGGCTGGCGAATCACACCAGCAAGCTCTTACAGGATCCTGTAAGTGTCGTGCCGGGTGTGGGGACCTGCGTCTATGCGCTGAGCAGGTCGACGAGTTCGTGGCCGCGGGCAGTGCGGCTGACCCAGACCGATTGGCCGCGCCGCTCCCGCATGATGAGGCCGGCGGCCTCGAGCTGACCGCAGTGATAACTGGTCATTCGGGGACTACACCCGACCGCGGCACCCAGCCTTCCCATACTGATCGGTCGCTCGGCCGCTACCCGCAGCAGGTGGCCCCGCATCCGGCCCAACACCCGACACAGCGGATCCACATCTGGCTCCAAAGCTGCGTCCCCATGCTCGCCCAGACCCGCCTGCCCTGGAACCGGGTACGCGATATACACGACGTCGGGCAGGTCGAAGCCAACGCATCGACCTGTTGGACCGGCGATGGTTGGTACCAGCACCAGCGGCCGCCCACCGAGGCCGAGCGAGATTTCGCGCGTGAACGGTACCCAGAACTCACCATTCTCGTACCGCATCCGCGGGTGCAGGGCATTCAAGAGCACGTCGGTGCAGCCCCGCACCACCGCGGCGCCGATCCGCCGCGCTTCGAGGTCGAGCAATGGCTGCGCTTGCCGCCACCTCGGCGATACGGCTGACCAGGCATCGACCGTTGCCGAGGCATAGGAGTCCAGCCAGCGGCGCGGCCGGTCGGCTACCGGGCGCCACCACGGCGGCAGCTCCGGCCCGAAGGCGGACGTCAGGTCACCAACGACCGTGTCCTCTGGTAGATCGCGCAGTCGCTGCACCTGCTCGCTGACAGACACGTCGACCGTGGGAGGGATCGGGGTCACCGCGACGTCGGGAAGGAGACGTCGCACTGACGCGAACACCGGGGCCAGTGCGAACCGCCCCGAACGACGCACCGACGCTCGTGCCCCGCGCGCAGCCTGCCCGACCGCAGACGACGACGACGGTGCCGTCAGCAACTGGAGCAGCGACAGGTGCGGCGCCTTAACCAGCGACAGCTTCAACGTGCCCGGATCCCCGATCCGCAGCCGGTACCGGTGCTGCCCTCCAACGGTCACCCATCACCCCCTGACACCCTCTCCGGGGATTGCGACTGGCGGCCTCACCCCTGCGGGTCTCAGCGTTCGTCCGTGATCTTCGTCAGGTCTGGGTCCGTGCCTAGCCGCGATGTTACGCCTGACTGGCTGGCAAGCATCGAGCGTGGTGAAACTCACGCCGGACGGGATATCACTTGGTGCATGGCTGCATTGCGCATCAGTCTCAAGCTCGCGCCACAGCACACGACGATGGCAGACCTTCGCCGGGTCTGGCAGATCGCTGACGACGCCGGCTTCGACACGTGCTGGACCTTCGACCACTTCGCCTCCATCGGCAGCACTGATCCCACCGGCGACGTCTTCGAGGGATGGACCCATCTCGCCGCCATGGCGGAGGGCACGAAGCGGGTACGGGTCGGATGCATGGTCACCGGCAACACATACCGGCACCCCGGTGTGCTCGCGAAGATGGCTACGACGGTGGATCACATATCCGGCGGGCGGCTCGAGTTCGGGCTCGGCGCGGCCTGGGCCGAAGGTGAGCACACCATGCTGGGCCTGGAGTTCGGCACAGCGGGCGACCGGCTCGACCGCCTCGAAGAGGCATGCCAGATCATCCTCTCCCTGTGGACCAAGCCGACCACGACCTTCGCAGGCCGCCACTACCGGCTGACAGAGGCCCTGTCCAACCCCAAACCGGTCCAGCAGCCGCATCCGCCGCTGTGGATCGGTGGGAGCGGTCGGCGGCGGACGCTGCGGATCACGGCGCAGTATGCCGACGCATGGAACGGCGGCTGGAGCCCGGAAGAGGTGGCCGACCTCGCCCAGGTCCTCGACCAGCACTGTGCTGATGTCGGGCGCGACCCGAGCGAGATCCTGCGGAGTGCGCAGGTCCGGCCCCGCGATGACGCCGAGTTGCTGTCGCAGGCCGAGCAGTACGCGCGCATCGGAGTGGGCGAAGTGATCGTGATGCTCCCGCCCGATCGACCGGTGGCTCGGGCCGAGGAAGTGGCCCGCCTTCTCCCAAGGCTTCACGGCATGGGCTGACGATCCGTACAACGCGGTGCGGCCCCGGGGCGATTCGAGGCAGGGGAGAGCTGATCCATCACGCGACAGAGCTCAGGCCAGGCCCGGCATCGCCCCCTCGGCAAGCTTGATCCTGGTCCAGACGTTCATGTTGACGACGACGCCGACGATCTCGAGCATTTGCTCCGTGCTGAAGTTCTCGGCGAGCGCGTCATGGAAGCGCTGGAACGCCGCGTCCCGGTCGGTGTCGGCGGCGCGGGTGAGAGCCTCGGCATAGCGGAGCGCCGCCTGCTCGGCCTCGGAGTAAAGCTCGGTCTCCCACCACGCGGTCAGGGTATCGATCTTGGCCCGCGGGATGCCCGCCTCGCGCGCGGCCTCGTAGTGCAGGTTGAGGCAGTAGGTGCAGTTGTTGAGCTGCGAAACTCGCAAGCGCAGGAGTTGGGCGAGTTGGCGGTCGATCCGCAGGTCGGCGGTGTACCCGAACGCGTCCGCACCCATCCGCGCTATCCCGATCAGCGCGTCGTTCTCGCTCGCATCGAGTCGGCGCTTCTCCACCCGAACATCGTCAGCCAACTTCTTCCTTTCGGTGCTCATTGCACAACTTTCCCGTAGTGCAGGTGCGGGTGGTGCTGCGCTCGACACCGTATCGAGCGCCGGCCGAACTGTAGGGGCACGTCACGCCACCACGTGGCGCAGTGGTCGAGGCGTCCGCCAGCGTGGGGCCGTCGGGGATAGTCGAGCCTCGAGACGCACCCGCAATCGATCCGACTCGACCGCCCGTGTCGAGTCACGATCCCCCGGCACGGAGGATCAACGGGCGCTCGGCTCCGGGGAGGTTCAATGGGCGCCCCCGGGGGCGATTCGAACGCCCGCACACGGCTCCGGAGGGCGTTTGCGGCCAGGGACGTTGTTGCAGGCCAGCGAGCATGTTCGGGTGATCCTGTTGGGTCGGCGCGGCACGTATGCGGCACGGGCGAGTGATTCGATCGAGGGCTTCG
The DNA here is from genome assembly GCA_046735375.1 of Actinomycetota bacterium. GTDB lineage: Bacteria > Actinomycetota > Actinomycetes > JAKEEW01 > JAKEEW01 > DASYTV01. The sequence goes on from JBKPTD010000029.1 coordinate 26,263, forward strand.
ACTCATGGTCGCCGACACATGGATCGCCGGGCCGTTTATGTAACCCGCTCTGCGCGTCTACCGGATGATGGCTGAGTCGGTGCCTCGGGGCGTAAGAGGGGAGGGGAGGCTCCGCGCGATTGCGGAGCCTCCCCTCGTTCCCAGCGGTCGTTACGGCGTTGCGATCTTCCAGAGGCCGCGACCGTGGGTGGCCGCGATGATGTAACTCTCGTCCGAGCCGAAGGCGAGATCGTTGACCGACGCGTTCGGCAGGGCTGTCCCGTAGCGTGTCCAGGCTGTTGCAGCGCCCTGGCCGGCAGCGGCGGTGAAGACCCCGATGTCGGTGGCGTACACGAGCTTGCCGCTTTGGGTGAGGAGCAGGTCGTCGCCCGGGGCGTCGGGGAGATTGTTGGAGATATCCGTCCAGGTCGCGCCGCCGTTCATCGACTCGAAGACGTGGCCTTCGCCCGCGGAGAACGTGTGGGTCCAGCATCGGGAGAAGCCGTTGAAGACGACGTAGACGTGGGCGGGGGTTCGCTCGGTCGACGGTGACCGCCTGGATGAACCGGTCAGCCAAATCGGCTGAGGAATTCGCTCACGGGCTCGTGCGACAGTCAAGCAGATGCGTCTCTGAAGGCGTGCTGACAGCCGCAACGAGAAGGGTAAGACCGTGGACCTGATTCCGCGGCGAAAGCGACGCCGGCGGACGCTGCGTTTGACACATCGCTGCCGGCGCGCGCGATGTGGCGCGGCCGGCGCTGGTCCGGGCAGCCGAGCACAAGGCACGGCGTTGAGCTTCCACCACCAGTGAAAGAGAGTGAGCAACCCACAAACGCAAGAAGGGAGGAGAAGCAATGGCAATCGGACCGGTTCAGCTGCTCGTGATCGGCTTCGAGCATCCGGACTTCCACGGCGAGATCATCGAGGAGCTCGAGAAGCTCCGCGCGAGCGACACCGTGCGCGTGATCGACGCGCTCGCCGTATACAAGGACGCCGAGGACGAGATCGAGGTCCGGCATCTCAGCAACCTCACGCGCGAGGAGGCGATCGAGGTCGGCAGCAAGGTCGCCGCGCTGATCGGCCTCGACATCGAGGGCGAGGCGTGAGCGAGCCCCGACCTTGCGAGTCGAGGAAACGGAGGTGCGAGATGTTGGGAGCGAACCGCCGTGTCGCGCGGCGCACGTCGAGGCGTGTCGCGAGGCGCCGCCTGTAGCGGCCACGGCTCTGTTCTCAGGTGTCCCCCGCCGGGCGTGGCGGTCCGCGCACGCGCCGAAGCGACGCCGTTCCCGCGGTTCTGGATAGTTGCCACGGTCGCTCCTTTCCGGGTCGGGTCATGACCGCGAAACCAGGTGGCCGAAGACAAGCGTCGCTCATGGGCTCCCGAGTCATCAGGTCCAAACCTGAGGATGCTCAGTAAGCAAGCCGACGCTACGGGAGCTCCATCCGCTTTTGTTCTCGGAAGGGTGATGCGCGGCCCGAATCAGCAGAATCGGACGATGCCGCGCCACCGGCGCCGAGAGTTCAATGGACTCACTGACTGGGATCAAGCCCAATCTCTGACTGCTCGAGACCGAAGGGGGACCACATGTGTCGCTGGCTTGCGTACTCGGGTGAGCCGGTCCTGATCGAGGACCTGCTCTACAAGCCGGATCACTCGCTTATCGATCAGAGCCTCCACTCGACGATGGGTGCGGAGACGACGAACGGGGACGGCTTCGGCATCGGCTGGTACGGCGTCGGCGACGAGCCCGGCGTCTTCCACAGTGTCGAGCCCGCCTGGAACGACCGCAACCTGCGCGAGCTCTCGAGACACATCAAGTCGCCGCTCGTCTTCGCGCACATCCGCGCGTCCACCGGCACCGCCGTGCAGCAGACGAACTGCCACCCCTTCCGCTACCGCAACTGGCTCTGGATGCACAACGGCGCGATCCGCGACTTCGACCGGGTGAAGCGCGATCTCGCGCTAGAGGTGGCGCCGGAGCTCTTCCCGCTGATCCAGGGCGCGACCGACTCGGAGCTGTTCTTCTTCCTCGCGCTGACCTACGGCCTCGAGCGCGATCCGGCGGCGGCCGTCGAGCACGCCGTCGGCCTGATCGAGGAGGTCGGCCACGAACACGAGGTCGAGCACCCGATCCAGATGACCGTCGCGACGAGCGACGGCGTGCGGACGTGGGCGTTCCGCTACTCGAGCGAGGGCGACTCGCGCACGCTCTTCTACAGCACGTCGATCGAGACGCTCGAGCTCATGTATCCAGACAGCGAAGACCTGAAGATGGCGAAGGCGAAGGGCGGGCTCGAAGCGCGGCTAATCGTGTCAGAGCCGTTGGGCGAGCGGCTGCCCGGCGCGTGGAACATGGTGCCGGAGCGAAGCTGGGGCGTCGTCCAGCCCGGGCAGGACGACCTGCGCTCGTTCACGCCGACGGCCCCGCAACGGCACACGTTCGCGTAACGGAGGACCGAGTAGGAGTCAGGAGATGTCAGATCAGACCGGAGGCGAACAGCCAGGAGGCGAGCGGGTGGGTTTGACGCCCCTACGACGCTGCTACATCCCGTTATGCAGCCCGCCGGATAAGATCTCGGGCCGCCAGATCAGCTCGTGTCCTCGGAGGGTGAGGTGCGTCGGCGCCGACCGTCACGGGTCCAGATCGCGAGGCAATGCGATCTCTTGGAAAATGTCGACAACATCCTCGAACCCAGAAGGTCGGCGGCAGGCGGCACTCCCGGCAAGACACCGATCAGTTACCTGAGGAAACGGATCGACGGGCGTGAGGTGTGCGTTGGTTGCGGTCGATCCCGACCGGTGCGCTGCATGTCCAGTGGCGTTCGAGGCCTGCGCCACGGGCGAGTTCACGCAGGTGATAAGAGGAAGCTGGGACTGTTGGCTTTGGCAGTCATCACACTTTGGCAGCGCCTGCCTCAAAGCGCACTTCAACGGGTGACCCTGCCTCATGCCCTTCAGGAGGTCGGCCGTAGACCGCGATCACCGCGATGCTGGATGACGCCCGCGGCTGGCGGCTCGCCGAGATGCGCAAGCGGCGCGGGATGACCCAGGAGCAGGTAGCGGTCCGGATGGGCGTTTCGGTTGCCCGGGTCTCCTAGATCGAACGCGGCGACGTCTCCACCCAAGACGTCTTGAATCGCTATATCTCCGCCCTCGGCGGCACTCTCAAGCTCGTCGCCGACTTCGGCGACGAGCAGCCCAAGATCGCCTGATCGGTGAGGAGTTTCTTCACTATCAGTTTTTTAAATGGCACGCCTACGGCCCGCCGAGCCGTCCGGCCCCGGCCAGGCTCCGGGCATAGTCGCAGGAGTCACCGAGGCGAAGCGTTGGACAGGCGAGAGTTCCCGCCGCAGGCGGCTGGGCTGGCAGGGAGCCTCGCCGCTGGTGGGCGGCGGCCCGGCCCGCTGCCTTAGCGTTGGGGACGCACGGCGCGGGCGGCCGCCGCAGCGCCGTTCCCCCGCACCCGCCACTAGGCGGTCCTCGCTGTCACGCATCCCAGTTGACCGCGCCAACCAGAGTGACCGGGCCGTCCTCCCGCGCCGGGCGATCCTGTCGCCGCGAAATCTCCCTGTCAAGGGCGCTACGGCCTGCGGCCTTCGCGTCCCTCCGCTCCGCTCCGCTCCGGGCAGACCCCTGACAGCGAGCTTCCCCGGCAAGAACCGGCACCTGCCGGGAGGACGGGGAAAGTGCAGAACCCCGCCGCTACTCGGCGTCGTCCGCCGCCACGGTCCTGCCACGAAAGCGAGGAAT
>JBKPTD010000030.1:0-11905 GCA_046735375.1 Actinomycetota bacterium
ACAACAGGCGAGCGGCGTCCCAGCTGATTCGCCACCGCCAACCTGGTGAAGATCGCACAGATCTGGTCTCAGGTGCGACGCGGCCGGGGCTTACAGGCCGCGACCGAACCAGTCATTCTTCTCGGCTGTGTCGGGTATGCCTGTCGTGTTCTGACTCAGTCCCCGCGCGCCGGTGGACTGGTATCCCGCCTGCGTCGCGGATGTACCTTTGAAAATGACTATGTCACCGGCGTTGAGAATCGAGCCGATGTCTTCGCGATAGGCACCGACCACGAGGTCCCACTGCGCGCCAGGGTCAAAGCGGCCGGCCTGCAGGGTGCTGCCGAACCGGTCGTCGATCTCGCTGCCTCCCGGCACCCCGGGTGAGTTCTGCGTTACGTACACAGAGCCTGTTGCGGTCACACCTGCTGCGGTGCCCGGGAGGATGTTGACCCCCTCGTCCAGGCCCCCGCCGACGATCAGCTCGCCGTCGCCATCGCCGTTGAGGTCCGCGACCTCCAGGGCCGCTCCCCAGGCATCTCCGGAAGCAGCGACCCCTGGCACGCCGGCGCTGTCCTGGCCGAGCAGCCGGTCCCGGGCCGTGAGCTGGTTTCGTGGATCTGGAGCGCCGTAGAAGAGGTGGACGTTGCCTGCGTTTGTCTTTCCAGAGGAGAGGTCCTCACCAGGGATGCCCACCGCAACGTCGGCGAAGCCATCCTTGTCGACATCACCGACGGCGACAGCCGCCCCGAAATTGTCACCGGCTTCGGCGACGCCGGCGGCGCCGATGCTGTCCTGCGTAAGGTGCACGAAGTCCCAAACACCGCCGACGCGCAGGACAACGACAACCTCACCCTGGTCGCCGTCGCCGGCAGTTGGCGCTCCCAGGACGGCGTCGTCGATGCCGTCCCCGTTGACATCGCCGGCCGCGACAGCTCTCCCGTAAAAGAAAAAGGTCGCGGTGGCGAGACCACCTGGTCCGCCGAGCGCCCGGAACACGGCGCCCTTGCGGCCGTTTACGCCTGGGATCGCTGCATCGATCAGGAGGTCGTCGATGCCGTCTCCGTTGAGATCGCCCGACGCGAGTGCGCGGCCGTACTCGTCGTCCACCCGGTCATGGTCGAGCGGCTGGCGCCCGACCAGGTATGTCCCGTCCGCAGTGAGCCCGGCCGGTGACCCTCGGAGGACGTGGACGACCCCACCGATGCCATCGGAGGGCCACTCCCCGGGCACGCCTATTGCCAGGTCGTCGCAGCCGTCGCCGTCGAAGTCACCTGCAGCGTTGGCATAGCCGAAGTACTGCACGGGATTGGACACACCGGGTACCCCAGGCGTGTCTTGGCTCCACAGCTGTGAGCTCGAGGGATTCAAACCCGTCGGCGAACCGTAGATCACGGTGACCGTGCCTCCGCCGACTCCAGACCCGAGATCCTCCCCGTACGAGCCGACCACCAGATCGGAATATCCGTCCCCGTTAAAGTCACTCGGCGCCGACCCCCCGGCACAGGCAGCCGCCCCGCTGCTGGCCGACATGAGGCCGACTAATGCCGTTGCAAAAAGCGCAGCGACGAAGGAACGAGTCATCCATCGTCCCGAACTCTGCATGCCAACTCCTCAGGCTGATACTGATGCCAATCATGGGACACCTCGCATCGTGCGTTGTGTTGCACCTGATGCGTCTCAGATTGGTCCGGCTGGTGAAGAATGCGCGTCTCACCCGAGCTGAGAGTCTTGAGGTCCCGCTCAGCTCAGCTCCTCGACGGTCTTGACCGGGATCCAGCCCTCGCTGCCGCTGACGGACCGGCACCACAGCCAACCGCTGGGGAGGTCTTCGGCGACGACGAGAAGCACGTCGCCGACCTCGGTGGGTAGCTCTGTCGTGTCGTAGGGGATCTTCACGACGGCGCGGCCCGAGGAGCTGGAGAGATGTCGCGAAGGCACCCAGCCCGCTCCGCGCTCGCCGGTGACGAAGACGAACTCGGACCATTCGGTGTCTCGCTCACCGACCTCCACCTCGTCGCCGACCTCCAGCTGGACCGGAGGACGTTCCGAGATCTCATGCGATCTTCGCGCGATCACCTGTCTCACACCGGAGACCTTGCCAGGCGCCGCCGACAAATTCGCGCGTGAGGACACAACCGCAATGTATGGCCTTCTGTCGTGGCGGCGATCCGCAGCAGCCGACGACGCCCGGAGGCGATGAGGACTTCGGAACCCGGGCGAGTTGATCTCCTTTTGCTATGTACTCGGAGGCTGGGCAGATATCGTTCTGCGACGAAGCCGCGGGATCGGGCGGGGACCCACACCGAGGAACTGCGGCAACGACCACTTGGGATGTGCATATGTCCGAACCCATTCGAGTAGTCCCGCCGGACGCCCTGGTTGACGCCGACCCCACTCCCGGCGTGCGGCGGCTGCGTGCGATCGATGCTCCGGGATTGTGGTCTGGCGTAGCGCAGACCGACCCTGGAGCCACATCGGGCTGGCACCATCATGGCGAGCACGAGACCAGCCTGTACGTCGTCTCTGGTGCGTTGCGGTTGGAATTCGGGCCAGGAGGCCAGGAGGTAGCCGAGGCAGGGCCCGGCCAGTTCGTGCACGTTCCCGCCCACACGATTCATCGCGAGTCCAACCCCACGGGTGAGCTCGCCATCGTCGTCATCGCTCGTGCCGGCAACGGCGCGGTGACGGTGAACCTCGACGGTCCCGAGGCCTCCTGACCGTGTTCACGCGGCAGCAGCAGACCTGGCGGAGCGGGTCGGGCTGTCGGAGTCGGCTGCTACGGTCCGCCCATGAGACGAGTGCCTTACACCGGTAGTGAGAAGGACAGCCTTTATGTCAGTCTCGACCGGCACCGTGACGTGGTGTTGTGGAAGCTCGCGGGGCTCGACGACGAGCAGCTGCGCCGGTCGATGACCCCGACGGGAACCAACCTGTTGGGTGTGGTGAAGCATCTCGCGAGCGTCGAGTACGGCTGGTTCTGCGAGACGTTCGGGCGCAAGAGCGAGGCGATTCCGTTCGACGAAGCCGACCCGGATGCCGACATGCGCGCCGCGCCGGGCGAGACCACCGCCGACATCGTCGACTATTACGGCCGCGCACGCATCGCGGCCGATCAAGTCATCAAAGAGCTCGACGTCGAGCACCTCGGCACCGCGTGGTACGGCGACCCCGTCTCGCTGCGCTGGGTGCTCATTCACATGATCGAGGAGACCGCTCGGCATGCCGGGCACATGGACATCCTGCGTGAGCTGATCGATGGGAAGACCGGCGATCACCCTCAGGAGTGACCGTGCGCATCGCGAGCCGCGTCGCGGTCGGTCAATGAAGGTGCGCTCTCCGCGAACTCGGTGGCGATGAGGGGCGCACTCAGTCGATAGGTTCGAGTGAAGCTGCCCTTCATGCGGGAGTGCGGTCAGCGGTAGCGGAAGCCGTCGAGAAAGCGCCGGAAGAGACCGCCCTCGCGAGGCAGAGCCGGCTCCGGCGGCGGGGCGATCTTCCGCTGCCGGGCGATCGGCTGGTCATAGTCTGTCCGCGCAATCGCATCCACGACCTGCTGCTCGTCGAAATCTTCGGAGCCGTCGATCACCGGCACGTAGCCGACAAGCATCCCGTCTCGCATCACTTGTGCCTCGAGACCGGCCGTCCCATCGGTGTCCCACAGCGCCTCGCGCCCGTCGGACAGCGCGACGCGCACGCCGTGCCGAGCAGCCCCGCCCCTCGCCAAATGCGCCGGGACACCGCGCTCGCGCAGCGCGTCCACCACCCGTCGTGCCCTGTTCTCATCCATCGGCTCAAAGATAACCCGGCAGTGCCAGCAGCAGACGAAGCTCGCTGCGCTGCGTGACGGGTACGTCGCGCGCCGCTGGAATCGCCCGACCGACAGCCCATCGGTGCATGCCAAAGAAATGCTGTTCACCTGCGCCATTTCCGGCGTTTATGAAGCGGTGCTAGTCAATTACCGTCACGCCGCCACCTTCCTTGATGTGCAAGCCCCGCGCGGACTCACCCCAGGGCGGCTGCCCACCCGACGGCTCGTCGCGGAAGATTGGTTAGGCGCACCCAAGGCGAGTTCGTCCCCTGCTCGGCGTGACTTGGCGCTCCTGGGGGACACATGGCTGCGCCGCGCTTTCTTTTCGTCGCCGGAACAGCCCGGCGCAGGATTCGTGGTTTCGCTGGCCTGACCCGCTCGGCTTGCGCACCGAGCTGGTCGGTTCCGACGGATCGTGGTTCGGCTGGCGGCTTTCCTCCGGATCCTCAACCGGATGCATGAGCTGGTTCCCTCGGCGAGCCTGGCCGGCGAAGTCCGGCTTGACGGCGAGGATCTGTACGACCGCAGCCGCCGCATCACCGACGTCCGCAAGCAGGTGGGCATGGTCTTCCAGAAGCCCAACCCCCTCCCCACCATGTCGATCTACGACAACGTCACGGCTGGGCTGAAGCTGACCGGCAAGCGGCTCAGCGGCAGCCATAAGGACGACCTGGTGGAGTCTTGCCTCACGAAAGCCGGGCTATGGCGCGAGGTTCGGGACCGGCTACGCCAGCCAGGCGGGGCGCTGTCCGGCGGTCAGCAGCAGCGCCTGTGCATCGCCCGCTCCCTCGCCGTCCAGCCGCGGGTTCTGCTCATGGACGAGCCATGCTCGGCGCTGGACCCCACATCCACACGCCGCATCGAGGAGACCGTCCGCGAGCTGATATCCGAGGTGACGATCGTGATCGTCACGCACAACATGCAGCAGGCCCAACGGATCTCCGATGACTGCGCGTTCTTCCTCGCCCAGGCTGGAACGCCTGGAGTGATCGTCGAGCGTGGGAAAACATCGGACGTGTTCGACTCGCCCTCCGACCCCCGCACGGCTGACTACGTCAACGGTCGCTTCGGCTAAGAAAGCTCGATCCTCCCGGACATACGCGCCGGCACTTAGCTACGTCGCAGCCGCAGTCGGGCAGCCAACGCCGCGCCGCCGAGGAGCAGCGGTACAGCGATGACGACGGGGAGCGAGCCACCCGCGTTGAGGGTCCGTTTCCCTGCCACCGCGACCTCGGTTGGCGAGCTGGCCACCGCGGGACCGGTGCCCGATGACGTCGGTCCGTTTTGGAGCACGACGACGTACACGTCAAAGCGGCCGGCGTTGACGGCCTGGATATCCCAGGACAGCGCAGTCGTGGCCTGCGCGTCCAACGGGTTCACATGCTGGGTAGGTGCGGCCGTCCAGTCCTCGAGGTCGACATAGGTCCCGGTCAAGCTCGCGACGTTCAGATGCGCGATGAGGGGATCGGATGCCGTACTGCCCGAGTTGGTCACGTGCGCGCGGATCGTGATCCGGTCCCCGATGACGGCCGTTAGCCGAGGCTGGTCGACGGTCACCTCGAGGCTGTTGGTGGTTTGGGCCGTCGCGGGGGCGACGGGAATGACAGCCAGCACCGCGAACGCAGCGAGGGCGAGACCGAGGCGCGCCCTCATCGCTCGCCCCCGGCGGTCAGGCGGACGATCCGCTCACTGAGGATCAGGAGGACGGTGCCGGCGAGGACGGCGAGAACCAGGGGCGAGACCAAGTACCCGAGGTCCCGCGTCCAGCCGTGCCCGTTGACGAGGACGGCGGTCGAGTAGTGCAGTCCTGACCCCACTGGATTGATCTTCCCGAGAACGTCCCCGAACCATCCCTTGGGCAAGCCTCCCGGCAGCTGCGACGGCGCGAAGAATGCAAGGAGGAGGAAGAAACTAATCGCGAGACTCACCTTGTTCGAGCCGGAAAGCGCGCTGATGAGCAGCCCGAGTGCAGCGAGGCCGACGGCCAGAAGTGTCCCGACTCCCAAGCCCAAGAGGAGTGCCGGCCTCACGATCGACACGCCGCGACCAAGCACCCAGACATAGGGGATGCTCACCACGAAGGCGGCGAACCACAAGGTCAGCGCGGCGACCAGCTTTCCGAGCACGATCGCACGGCGGGAGACCGGGGTGAGCAGCAGGCTCTCCAGGGTGCCCCGCTCCCGCTCCCCGCTGATCGCGTCTGCGCTAACGAGAAGGGTGACAAGGACACCGACCGCGATGGCGATCTGCAGGGTTAGGTCGACTGCCTCCCGCTGCTCGAGGAAATTGATCGCTTGATTCGTCGCGGCGAGGTAGGTGAAAACGCTGAGCAGAACGCTGAAAGCGAAGAGGAGCAGCGGCGCACGCCCACTCAGCCAGAGATCGCGCGACTCTTGCCTAGCGACAACCGCCCAGTCGCTCTGACTGCGAGAGTCTGCCCGCCGCATCGCGGTTTCCTCGATCTCACCGTTCACGAGTGTGGTCATTCCGATGACTCCTCCAGCGTGGCACCGGTCAGGGCCAGATAGGCGTCATGGAGGCGGGTGCCTTCGACCTCGAAGGAGAGGACGGTGACGTCGGCCGCCAGCAGGGCCTGCAGCACCGGGTTCATTCCATCCCGGCCCGATCGACGGATCCGCAAGACCTCCGGACGCTCCCCCGACGCCGCAATGGTCAGACCCTCCAAGCCCGCGAGGACCTGCCGGGCCGCGCTGACCTCACGGCCGGGCACCCGCAGGGTTGCGAATCGTGGCGCGGCGACCGCACTTGTGACCTCCGCGACCGTACCGGAGACGAGGAGACGACCCTCACCGAGGATCAAGACCCTGGTACAGACCTCCTCCACCTCGGTCAGCGTGTGGGTGCTGAGAATGACGGTGGCGCCGCGATCGGCGGCGATGTCACGCACGTTGCGGAGCACCTGGCGCTGCCCGGCTGGGTCGAGGCCGAGGGTCGGTTCGTCGAGGAACACGACGTCCGGATCGTTCACCATCGCCCGCGCGATTCCTAGCCGCTGCCTCATACCTCGGCTGTAGGTAGAGAGTGGGGACGAAGCCCGATCCTGCAGACCCATCTCGTCGAGCAAGCGGGTCACGGCCCGGCCCGACTCCGACCGGCTCATTCCGAACAGCCGGGCGAAATAGGTCAAGTACTCCTTGCCAGTCTGATGGGCCGGATAACCGGCGCTCTCGGGCAGCACGCCCACCCGCCGGCGGATTTCGTTCGGCTGGGTGGAAGGCACGCCGGCCACGGAGAACTCACCGCTGGTTGGTGTGAGCACCGTCGTCAGGAGCCGGATCGTCGTCGTCTTGCCAGCCCCGTTCGGACCGAGCAAGCCGACGATCTCCCCAGGCTCGGCGGTGATGGACACGCCGTCGACGGCAGTACGACCACCGAACCTCTTGGTCAGCCGCCGCGCTTCCAGGCTCGTGTCGGTCATGCTCACTCCCCGCCGCCTCGTCGGCCGGACCCCATACGACAGGGCCTGTCCCGCAGGAACGTCGATACTCGGGGCGAGATACTCCTCGGCCCGAGTCTGCTCCACTGGTTCAAGGGCCGTTGGGCCACGCGCCTCACCGTTCGACCCCGACGGTAAAGCCGGCCGCCTGAACGTCGGCTGAATACCTGCCGGCCCTTTCCGCATGAAGGGGGCACCTTCACCCGACAGATCAGAGTGAAGGTGCCCCAGGGTCAGGGAGACCGCGAACGCGGCCGGTTCCGCTCCGAGGCGGGTTCACTACGCATGCCAGCGTCCCACCGATCTCCGCCACCTCCGGTGAGACCACCCGCCACCCGGGGTCGGAGGTCGCGCCCCTCGCGCCAACACCTTCTCGGTCGTAAACGCGGCCGACCGCGCGCTGATGTCAGCCCTAACCAGGCATTCCACCTGCGATTACCCCGAGAAAGTGTCGGCAGGATGCCGTCTCACGCCGAATCGACGACGGCGGCCCGCTCCGCACCCATAAGTGCCACCTTCGCCGCATGGGTCGGCGTGAAGGTACCCCTCAGGTCTCGCCCTGTCTTCGGTGCGGCTGTTGCACACCTCGAAAATGCTCAGTTGTCGATCAGTCGACCGTGACCCACAGCGCTCGGCACAATCCCATAGATCATTGGACACGCGGCCAGACGAGAGTCAGCCATTTGTCCGGGAGTCGGTCCACTGATCCGTCCTCGAGACCTATCCCTTCAGGGTGACGGGCCAACGAAGACACCGACGACCCGCGACAGGCTCGGTGGGCTGCTGGTTCGCGCACCGAATCGACGCCTGACCGCCGTCCCGCACCGCATGAGCACAGCGAGCCGTCACTGGTTTGACGCCGCGTCTTTCTGAGCCGAGCACAACATGCGCCTGCCCAGCAAGGCTGAGCCGTGATGGTTCAAACGATGCCTCGCCCGCGTGAGCTTCAACCTGTTGCGCACAAAACCCACCCGTCAACCGGTCATCCGAGCCGCAGGTGGACGTAGCAGCAACTTCACACGCTGCTGGGGCGGCGTAGGTTCTCCTTACCACAGCTGGCCGGGCCGCACTTCGCCGACACTTCCTCGGTGGTAGAGCGGCTGACCGGGCGCGGATATCAGCCTAACCGGGGCGTTTCACCTGCGATTATCCCGAGAAAGTGTCGGCGGCAGTCTGCGGTCTCCGACCTCGCCGGGGGGTCGGCGCTGTCGCAGTCTGAAGGCGCGGGACCTCGCGGCCGACGATTAGGTCCCGTCGAGATTGTGGCGGACCGCAAAGAGCGCGGCTTGAGTGCGGTCCTGCAGGTCGAGCTTCATCAGGATCGCGCTGACATGGGTCTTCACGGTCTTCTCCGAGAGGACGAGGACACGGGCGATCTCGCGGTTGGATCGACCGCGGGCGATCTCGGCGAGCACCTCACGCTCACGCTCGGTCAGCCGAGCCACGGCATCGCTGCCGGCAACATCTCCGGCAATGAGGGCTGCGGCGACGTCGTGAGTCAGCAGGACGTGTCCCGCATGTACCGATCGGATCGCCGAGGCCAGCGCTGCCGGAGCGACGTCCTTGTACACGTAGCCGGCCGCACCGGTCCGCACCGCGGGGACGACCGCATCGAGATCGGTAAACGAGGTGACCACGAGCACCTTTGCCTTGACTCTCCGATCTCGCAGCATCCGCAATGCCTCGATACCGTCGACGCCCGGCATCTTGAGATCCAGCAGGATCACGTCTGGCGCGAGTGACTCCGCGAGCGCGACGCACTCCTCGCCGTCCGCGGCCTCACCGACGACCTCGATACCGTCCTGTACGTCAAGGAAGCTGCGCAGGCCCTGGCGGACGACCTGGTGATCGTCGGCAATCAGCACCCGGATCCGGTCAGCCATCAGAACCGCTGACCTCGGGCCCAACTGCGGGGATGTGGAGGCCGTGGCGACGGATACCCGGACGCCGTCGGTCGCCGACGTGCGAAACGCTCATCGCAGCGGAACCTCCAGCGTCACGGTCGTGCCGCGACGGGGACGTGACCTGACTGAGAGGCGACCGCCTGCGGTTCGGGCCCGCTCCCGCATGGACGCCAGACCGAGCCGGTGCGCGCCTCGGGTCGCCGCCGACACGTCGAAGCCGACGCCGTTGTCGGCCACGACGAGTTCCGCGCGGCCGTCGACTGCCGCGAGCCGTACGGTGATCGACGAGGCTTCGGCGTGCCGCATCGCGTTGTGTAGCGCTTCTTGCGCAACACGCAGCACCGCCTCCTCCCGGTCGATCGGCAGCCGCCGCCATCCTTCGACCACAAGGGTCACCGTCGTATCCCCGACCCGATTGAGCACGTCGACCTGTTTGCGCAGTACCGTCGGCAGGCCGTCGCCGGCCAGATCGGCCGGCCTCAGCTCGATCACGACCTGCCGCAGCTCATCGGCGGCCTCCGCGGCAAGCCGCCGAACCGTCGCGAGCTCGGCTGCGGCCCTAGCCGGATTGCGCTGGCCCAACGTCGCCGCTGCATCCGCTGTCAGGCGGAGGCTAAACAGCTTCTGGGCGACCGCATCATGCAGCTCGCGGGCGATCCGCTGCCGCTCCTGAACGATGGTCAGCTCACGGCTCTGTTCGTACAAACGCGCGTTCGTCAACGCGATCGCGGCGTGAGCGGCCAGAACGGACAGCATCCGTTCATCTGCATCGGTGAAGCCCGCACCGCCGCGTTTGTTGGCCAAGTAGATCGCGCCGAGGATGTCCTCGCCGTCCGTCACCGGCATGCCGAGGAAGTCTTTGAGCGCGGGATGCGCGGACGGCCAGTCCCCGACGAAGCGCGGATCCTTGGTGATGTCGGGAAGCCGCTGCGGTCTCGCTTCCTGCAGCATGATCCCGAGGAGGCCGTGCTGGCGCGGCAGCGGCCCGATCGCCGCCCACTGCTCGTCGCTGATCCCGTCGACCACGAACTCGGCGAAGGATCCGATCGAGTCGGGTACGCCAAGCGCCGCGTAATCAGCCTGCGACAGCGAGCGGGCGGCCGTCACGATCGTCTGCAGTACCTCGCGCACGGACAGATGCTTGGTGACCGCGAGGACAGCGGAGGAGACGGCTTCGAGCTCTGCTCGGGCCTGTCCCGCGCACAACGAGTCGAGCTCATCAGCGGCGTGGTGCGTGTCCGGGGTCGCCGCGGAGTGAGTTCCATCCGCGGGGTCGGGCTGCCGGGCTGCCGCTAGCGCCTGTAGGCGAGCGCGGGCACCGGTGCGGTCGGTCACACCTCGACGGTACTCATCAGCCTGACCAGGCGCTTCCGGCCACAGACCTACGCCTGCCGTCCGATGCCGGGAGCTGCCAGGCGCGGTCTGATCCCAAGGGGAGCACACAGGGCGCACCCTCAGCGGTATGAGGGGATCCTGGCCACGAAACGCCGCGGTGTGAAGAGCACCTTCACCCCCAACCTATGGGGTCAAGGTGCCCTTCATGCGAGAGCGGGTGTCGACGTTGCGGCCGCGTCAGCTCTGGTCGTAGGTCCATTGGATGGGCCCGATCAGGCCCGCCGCCCGAGGCCCCTGACGGCTCGGCTTCCTAGCGTCGATGGTACGCCCACGCCGTCGGTCGCGGCTGGCTCTCCTCTGGCCGCACGGTAAGGGGCCGACTGACCGGCGGTGGTGGGCGGCGGTCTTGCAACCCGCGAAATGCGACAAAGCCATCGGAGGCAGGAATGTCAGTGGCACTCATCACCGGAGCCTCGCGGGGCCTGGGCGAAGCGCTCGCCCGCGGCCTGGCCGACGCCGGATGGCGACTCGTGATAGACGCGCGCGGCGCCGACGACCTCAACCGAGTCGCCGCGGAGTTGAGCGCAAGCACCGAGGTGGTGGCGATCCCTGGCGACATCACCGTCGGCTCCCATCGAGTCGACCTCATCGATGCGGCGCGCCGGCTCGGCGGCCTCGACCTGATCGTGAACAACGCCGGGACGCTCGGACCAAGCCCCCTCCCCCGGCTCGCGGACTTCCCGCTCGATGGGCTGCTGCACATCTTCGAGGTCAACGTGATCGCTCAACTTGCGCTCGTTCAAGATGCCCTTCCGCTGTTGCGCACCGGGCATGCATCCGTGCTCAACATCACCTCGGATGCCGGGGTGGAGGCGTACGAAGGGTGGGGTGGCTACGGCGCTGCGAAGGCCGCCTTCGAGCAGCTCAGTCGTGTGCTGGCGGCCGAGGAACCGAGCCTGCGGGTCTGGTGGGTCGATCCCGGTGACATGCGAACACGCATGCATCAAGACGCGTTCCCCGGCGAGGACATCTCCGACCGGCCGGAGCCGTCGGCGGTGGTCCCGTCGCTCCTGCGGCTGATCTGGGAGCAGCCGCCGAGCGGGCGCTACCGGGCCGCGGACTTCCCGGCGACCGTGGTGGGCACCGCGACCGACGCTGCCCCGAACGGCGCGTCGAGCGAGGAACTGCGGCTTGAGGGCGCCCGATGACACCGCTCTCGCTGTGGATCCCCTTCGAGGTGCCCGACCTGGAAGTGGCCATCGATTTCTGGGAGCGCATGCTGGGGCTGCGCCGGGTCGAGGAGTGGCACAACGACTCAGAGAATGCGGTCGTGCTGGAGGCCGCCCCTGGGTCCCTTCTTGAGTTCGTCGCGAACACCAACGGGCGAACCAACGTGCCGACCGGGCTGACGATCGCGCT
>JBKPTD010000031.1:0-16348 GCA_046735375.1 Actinomycetota bacterium
GTCGAGCAACATGAACGCCAATGAGGTCATCGCCTCCCTCGCCACCGAGAAGCTCGGCCGCCCCGTCCATCCAAACGATCATGTCAACGCGTCACAGTCCTCCAATGACGTCTTCCCTTCCTCGATCCACATCGCGGCGACGTCCGCGGTCGTCAACGGGCTCATTCCTGCTCTCGCTCATCTCGGCGATGCTCTGGAGGCCAAGGCGAGCGAGTGGGCCACCGTGGTCAAGTCCGGCCGCACACACCTTATGGACGCGACCCCGCTCACTCTGGGCCAGGAGTTCGGTGGCTATGGGGCGGCCGTCCGCTACGGGATCGAGCGCCTGCAGGCTGCTCTCCCCCGGGTCGCCGAGCTGCCACTCGGCGGTACGGCGGTCGGCACCGGTATCAACACCCCACCAGGCTTCTCCGCGGCAGTGATCCGCGAGGTCGCCACCGCGACGGGGCTGCCGCTCACCGAGGCCAGAGACCACTTCGAGGCGCAGGGAGCACGCGACGGTCTGGTGGAACTGTCCGGGCAGCTGCGAACGATCGCGGTCTCGCTGTACAAGATCAGCAATGACATCCGCTGGATGGGATCAGGGCCGCGTACCGGATTGACCGAGCTTTTCCTCCCTGACTTGCAGCCGGGGTCATCGATCATGCCCGGCAAGGTCAACCCGGTCATTCCCGAGGCTCTGTGCATGGTCTGCGCCCAGGTGATCGGCAACGACGCAGCGATCGCGTTCGGAGGTGCGGCCGGAAACTTCGAGCTCAACGTGATGCTGCCGATGCTCGCGCGAAATGTCCTGGAGTCGATCCGGCTGCTGGCGAACACCGGACGGCTGTTCGCCGACCGATGCGTGACCGGGTTGGTGGCCAACGTTGAGCGCTGCCGCGAATATGCCGAGTCCTCGCCGTCGATCGTGACGCCGCTCAACCGCTACATCGGCTACGAGGAGGCATCAAAGGTAGCCAAGCAGGCCCTCGCCGAACGCAAGACCATCAGGCAGGTCGTCCTCGAGCGGGGCTACGTTGAGCAGGGCAAGATCACTACTGAGCAGCTCGACGCCGCGCTCGACGTCCTGTCGATGACCCATCCCTGAGCGTCCCGTCGAGGAGGTCCGTTGATGGATGCCGGAGGATCGCCGAATGCATGGCAAGGCCGCAGCGAGCCTTCGTAGCGGAGCTACGTGGGCGAGCGAGAACGCCGCCACGCACCAGCGAGACCCGGCAGATGCAAAGAGACTTCCTCCACGCGACGCTAGCCTGGGATCGGCGCCTCTTCGAGCATCTCGGTCACGAGCGCAGCGATCGGTGAGCGCTCGGACCTGGTGAGGGTCACGTGGGCGAACAGAGGATGCCCCTTTAGCTTCTCGATGACCGCGACCACCCCGTCGTACCGGCCCACCCTCAGGTTGTCGCGCTGGCCGATGTCGTGGGTAAGGACGACCCTGGACCCGGCGCCTATCCGGGAGAGAACAGTCAACAGCACGTTGCGTTCAAGCGACTGTGCCTCGTCCACGATGACGAACGAGTCGTGCAGGGACCGGCCTCGTATGTGCGTCAGCGGCAGCACCTCGAGCATCCCGCGGTCGAGCACCTCGTCGATGACGTCCTTCGAGACCAACGCGCCGAGGGTGTCGAAGACCGCCTGTGACCAGGGCGACATCTTCTCGTGCTCGGTACCGGGTAGGTAGCCGAGTTCCTGCCCTCCCACCGCGTAAAGCGGCCGGAAGACCAAGACCTTGCGGTGCTGGCGGCGCTCGAGCACGGACTCCATGCCGGCACACAGCGCCAGCGCCGACTTGCCGGTGCCAGCACGACCGCCGAGTGAAACGATCCCCACCTCGGGATCGAGCAGGAGGTCGAGGGCAACACGCTGTTCGGCGCTGCGGCCGCGCAGGCCGAACGCCTCGCGATCCCCGCGGACCAGTCGAACCATCTTGTCCGGTGTCACCCGGCCAAGCCCGCTGCCCCGCTCAGAAGAGATGACGATGCCGGTGTGGCACGGCAGCTCGCGGGCCGGCTCGAGGTCGACCCGGTCCTCGTCATAGAGACGATCGAGGACGTCGCCGGCAACGTCGAGCTCGATCATGCCCGTCCAGCCGGACTCGACAACGGCCTCGGCGCGGTACTCCTCCGCAGCCAAGCCGACCGCAGAGGCCTTGACCCGCAGCGGGAGGTCTTTCGATACGAGGACGACGTCGTGCCCGTCGGCAGCGAGATTGCGGGCAACGGCCAGGATGCGGGTGTCGTTGTCGCCAAGCCTGAAGCCCGGCGGAAGGACATCTGCATCGGTGTGGTTGAGCTCGACGTGGAGCGTGCCGCCCGAGTCGCCAATCGGAATGGCCGCATCGAGCCGACCCTGCATGATGAGGAAATCGTCGAGGAGCCCCAGCGCCATCCGGGCGAAATATCCGAGTTCGGGGTGGTGGCGCTTGGCTTCGAGTTCCGTGATCACAACGACGGGAATCACGACTTCGTGCTCGTCGAAGCGCAGCATCGCGCGAGGATCGGCGAGCAGGACGCTGGTGTCTAGGACATAAGTGCGCCGTCCGGGAGCAGGACGGCGGCGGTCGCTGTTCGCCACGTGGGGCCTCTCGGGGCGGCGGTCGGATGCCGTCGCCTTGCCTTGACGGTACCCCGCGAGGGCGCCTCTCACGCGACCGAAACGCCCACTGCTCCGGTCTAGGGACCGCCCCCACGGAAGACCACATCACTGTGCTTTCGCGCCGAATGCGACGGCGTCGAAGCGAGCCTGGAGCGACCGTCTCGCGGCTCGACTTCCCTACCTAGCCTGGGGGTTCACGCGCCGAATCGGCGCTGCCGGGCGGCGTAGTCGCGCAGCGCCCGCAGGAAGTCCACATGCCGGAAGTCGGGCCAGTAGGCCTCACAGAAGTACAGCTCGGTGTGCGCGGACTGCCAGAGCAGGAACCCAGAAAGCCGCTGCTCACCTGAGGTACGAATCACCAGGTCGGGGTCGGGTTGGCCCTTGGTGTAGAGATGGTCGGCGATGTGCTCGACGTCGAGGACCTCGGCGAGCTCCTCGATCGAAGTACCGCGGCTGGCTTGATCCTGCAGTAGCGATCGGACGGCGTCGGCGATCTCGCGCCGTCCTCCGTAGCCGACTGCCACATTGATCAGGATCCCGGTCCGGGCGGCGGTGGCTTCGTCCGTCTCCTTGAGTACGCGGGCGGTCTCGATCGGCAGCAAGTCAGGAGCCCCGACGGGATGCACCCGCCACCCCTTTGTCGAGGCGAGGTCACGGACTGTGTCCTCGATGATCCGCAGCAGCGGTTCAAGCTGGTCCTTCGGCCGGTGGAGGTTGTCGGTCGAGAGCAGCCACAGTGTGACGACCTGCACGCCGACCTGCTCGCACCACTCGACCAGCTCGTGGATCTTGCCGGCTCCACGACGATGACCGACGGCCGGTGATTCCCCCGCCTCCCTGGCCCAGCGACGGTTGCCATCAATGATCACGCCGACGTGCTGCGGGATTCGTTCCTTGGGAAGCGCGGCAAGCAGACGCCCCTCGTACACGTCGTAGATCAGCTCACGCAGTCCCATTTGTTCCCGCCCAGCCGGTTGTCCACTGCCACCACCGTCGGCCCAAAACCCTACTCGCATACACGCCGGGCATCGGGAATCCGCTGCTGCCGACTCCTCGCCCGCATTGTCCGCCCAGAGGGGCGGAGGCGTAGGTCTCCGCACTCCCGCTGTCGTGGTGACGGTCACAAGCCCGCAGACCTCGGCGTTCCGCTATTCGAGACCCCGGGTATGCTCCGCGACAACGTGCCCCACGCGCCCGCAGCCGCTGGCCGGGCGCCTACCGGCGACCAATCGGGACCGCCGGCCGATCGAAAGGACCGCCTCGTGGCGATCGAGCTTCCCCCGGCGAAGTCGGCCACCGCTAACCCAAGCCAGGACGAGCTCAAGGGTTACGTCGCCGAGATGCAGAACTCTCAGCTGACCGAGTTCGGCAATTACAACGTGAAGGCACGGGTCACAGCGCGCTCGGCCGGATCGACATTCATCGTCACCGATGACCCCTCCCGAACGACGAAGCAGACGATGCCGCGGGCGGAGTACGACCAGGTCGCGGTCGCCCAGTCCGCCTACATCGCCGGCGCGGACATGGTCCTGCTCGAGGGATATATCGGCCCAGAGAACTCACCGCTGCGCAGGCCGGCAAGGGTTTACATCGAACGCGCGAACTCGAACATCCCGGCGATGCAGCAGCAGCTCTATTACCCCAAGGACGCCGACTGGCGCGAGGAGGACGCGCTCACCGTCATCTACACGCCGAACTGCCCCGCGCCCGGCTCGTACCCCGACAATCGGCTCGTCACGATCGACTTGGACAACTGGGTCACCCGGGTCTTCAACATCGACTATTTCGGCGAGTCGAAGATGGGCGGCCTGCGCATGTGGATGGAGTGGGTGTACCAGCAGGGTGCGCTCGCGATGCATGCGGGGGCCAAGGTGATCCCCACCGACAACGGCGACAAGGTGGTACTGATCGTCGGTCTGTCCGGTACGGGAAAGACGACGACGACCTTCACCAGGCAGAACGACTCGCTGCCCGTCCAGGACGACATCGTCGCCCTCGTCGCCGGCGGCGAGGCCTACGCGACGGAGAATGGCTGCTTCGCGAAGACATACGGCCTCGATCCCGCCTACGAGCCCACGATCTATGGCGCGCTCGCGACGCCCGCCGGCTGGCTGGAGAACGTCGCCGTGGACCCCGCCGGGAAGGTCGACTTCTTCGACGACTCCTACACCGCCAACGGCCGCGGCACATTCGGCTTGGCCGAGATCCCCCACTTCGATCCCAGGAAGCTGGGCAATGCGGACGTCCTCCTCATCCTCAACCGGAACGAGTCGATCATCCCGGCGGTCGCCAAGATGGCGAATAAGGAACAGGCGATCGCCTACTACATGCTCGGCGAGACGAAGGGGACCTCGGCCGGCGGTGCGGCGGAGGCCGGCAAGTTTCTCCGCGTGCCCGGCACCAACCCGTTCTTCATGGGTCACGACTACGAGCAGGGCAACCGGCTCGGCGAAATGATCGACTCGATGGACTACGACTTCCAGGTGTACGTCCTGAACACCGGCCGGGTCGGCGGCGGGGATGATGACGAGCGGTCAAAGAAGGTCACGATCCCCCACACGTCGGCCATCGTAAAGGCGATCGCCGAAGGCACCATCGAGTGGGAGCCCGATCCCGACTTCGGTTACCTCGTCGCGTCGTCGGTGCCCGCATTTGACGACCCGGAGCTTCTCTCGCCGCGCCGGCTTTACGAGCGGCAGGGGCGGCGCGACGAGTACGAAGACCTCGTGGCGAGATTGAAGGCCGAGCGCCGCAGCTATATGGAACAGCACACCGGCCTAGCCCACGACGTCATCGAAGCGCTTGGCTAAGCCTGCACACCTCATCGGTCAGGGCAGCTAGGGCGCGGACCCTTAACCGTCCGTGATGCGGTCGGGGCCGCCCTGGCGTACGCGCTCGACGTGTTGCATCGCCTCCCGCAGCTCCGCTAGCCAGGTCTCGGTGTTCTTCGCAACGAGCTTGACGCACCAGGCGAGCGCTTCACTGCGGCTGCGCGCGACGCCGCCGTCAACGAGGGCGTCAAGGACCCGGCGCTCAGGCTGTCGCAGCCGGGTCATCACCGGAACGGACAGCGTGGTGAACATCTCACGCTCCTCGCCGCAGCGAACCCCCCACGCCACCTTGCGGCGGGTGGCGTACTCGAGCTCTCGGGCGATCTCGATCCGGCGGTCCCGCGTTCGCTGGCGGAACTCCTTGATCCGTCTGGCCACTGCGGCGCCCCGTTCGGCGTCGGAGGCGTCAGTGGCCACCGAGGGCACACCGATGGTCCCGAGGATCGTGATCTCCTCGCGATCGATGATCAGCTCCGGTGGCTCGTCGAACCAATCCGCCGGCAGATGCGCGTTCAGCCAGCCTCTGATCTTGGCTCGCTCACTCATGGTCACGTAATGAAGATTACGGAATCTGAGTCCAACACGAAGGCATGACCGTTCGCCAAACGCGGACGCGAACGACCAGGTTGAGGCGGCCAGTGATCATGACGGTCTTTAGCGCAGAGTGATCGAGTACGGGACTGTGAGCGGTCCTGTCAACGGAAGGCCAAGATAGGCGGCCGCCGCGCCAAAGGGTCCCCAGCCGGTCGCCCACACCGAGGCCGCGGCGCGGGGGTCCTCCGAGGACGCTGCGGGTCGCAGTCGCTCGAGCGGCGGCACGTGAGGCCAGGGACGCAGTGGCGCATCGATCGGCAGGCCAGCCTTCTTCCTGGCGAGGTCCGCGGCCTCGGCCAGCCCACCGAGCTCGTCCACGAGTCCGCGCTCGGCCGCGTCTGCGCCAGTCCACACGCGGCCCCGAGCCACGTCGTGGACATGCTCGCGGGTGAGCCCGCGGTGGGCGGCGACCTTGGCAGTGAAGTCTTCGTAGACACGATCGAGCCAAAGCTGCAGCGTTTCCCACTCACCCGGTGTGAACTCCCGACGGCTCGAGAACATCAGGGCGTGCTCGCCCGCCGCCACTTCGCCATGGGTGAGGCCAAGCTTGGCCACAAGGTCGCGGACAACGCCCTTGCCAGCGAGCACGCCGATCGAGCCGGTGAGCGTGCCCGGCTGCGCGACGATCGCATCGGCGGCCATGGAGACGAAGTAGCCTCCCGAGGCTGCGAGCGAACCCATTGACACGATCACCGGCTTCCCGCCGCGCCTGGCAAGCTCCACCTCACGGCGGATGGTGTCGGACGCGACGTAGGAACCGCCAGGTGAGTCGACGCGGAAGAGGATGGCCTTCACCGAGTCGTCCCTGGCGGCCGACCTGAAAGCGGCAGCCACCGTGTCGGCCCCCATTGACGGGCCGGCCAGCGGACCGCGGCCGCTGCGCCCGACCTTGATAGGCCCGGTGCCATGGACCAGCGCGACGACAGGCCGGCCGCGCTCAGTCAGCCGCTTCGCAAGCTCGGCCGGCCCCGCTTTGGCATAGCGCGAGACATAGCGTAGAGCGGGCTCGGTGGTTCCTTGATCGCTTGTGCGCCCCCTGGCGGCCGAATAGACCTCGTCGCGATAGCCGACATGGTCCACCAGGCGGGCGTCCAGTGCCTCGGCCGCCGTCAGCGGAGCACGGTCGATGATCGCGCGCACTTGCTCGGCGGTCAGCCCGCGGGCCTCGGCGATGTCGGAGATAACCTGATCGGAGGCCGAGTCCACGACTCTGCTGACCGCCTCGCGGTGAGCTTCGGTGAACTCGCGTTGCGTGAGAATGTCCGCCGCATTCTTGTACTCATACCGCTGCGCGAACTGTGGCTCGATACCGGCCTTGTCGAGGGCGCCGCGCAGGAAGGTGACTTCCGCGCCGACGCCCGTGAGCCCGACATCGCCGGACTCTTGCAGCCAAATCTCATTGAATCCGGAGGCGAGGTAGTACGGCACCGTCCCCGGTCCGAACTCGCCGAAGGACTCCGCCCAGGCGATCGCCGGCTTGCCGTTCTCGCGGAACGACGTTACGGCGTCGCGAAGCTCTTGCGCCCAGGCAAGTCCGTGCCGCCACGGCCCGACCTTGGCCACCAGTGCGCGCACCGTAGGATCACCGGCTGCGTGCCGCAGACCCTCGACGACCTCGCGCAGCACCGGACGGCGACGGCTCATCAGCCGAGCGAGCGGGTCGTGCGCGACATCCTCGACCAGCCCCTGGGTGAGATCGAGCTCGAGGATGAGTGGTCTTTTGTCGCCGCGGTTACCGATGAACCTGTCGGCGAACCCCGTTAGCGTCGTCATGCTCGCCACCCTATGTCCGGGGCGGGTGAGGGTTCATTCCACAGCGACCGCGCGGGTGCCGAGCGCCCTGGCAAGGACCGCCGCGTCCGTTGTCGGCGCATCGCAGACGAACCCGCGGCACACGTACGCCGCAGGCGCTCCATCAACCGGTCGGCGTTCGCGCAGCAGCGGAACGGCCGCTGCTTGCTGCGACTGATTGCCGACCGCGATCACCGCCCCCGGTGCAATGCCGAGAAATGCCGTACGCCGAAGCAGGCGGGTCCGGTCGTCGTCGGCCGGGCCGACGATCGCGACCTCGCGCGGGCCGTCGGCCAGCGCCTCGGCGACCGCGAGCCCCCAGCCGATGAACCGAGGTGCCCTGGCGGCGAGAGCGGCGGTCGGGCCGAGTGCTTGCTCAGCGGCCTTCCGGTGATCGGCCGAGCCCGTGTAAGCGGCATAGCTGAGCAGCGCCCCCGCGGCCGCCGACCGGCCCGACGGTGTCGCGTTGTCCGTCGGGTCTTGCGGGCGGCGGACGAGCCGCTCTGCGCTCTGGGCGGTGTCGAAGAACTCGCCGTCAGCCTCCCTGAATTCGGTCAGGACGACATCCAGGAGGACACCAGCGACCGTGAGCCACGAGTCGTCCCCGGTCACCGAATACAGCGTCAGGAAGCCCTCGGCCACGTCCGAGTAGTCCTCGAGAAGTCCCATTGACGTGCCCGCGTGCCCGTCTCTCGACGTCCGCAGGAGGCGGATCGATGCCTCCGCGGGGGCCTGAGTTGTGCCCTGACGGGTCAGCCCATCGAGGTGGACGGTCAGCAGAAGACGGCCTGCGGCGATGGCCGCGTCGACGTAGTCGGGACGGCCGAGCAGCTCACCAACCTCGGCAAGCGCCGCGATCGCCAGCCCGTTCCAGGCCGCCACCACCTTGTCGTCGCGAGCCGGGCGGGTCCTGCCATCCCTATCGGCCCGCAGCGCCTTCCTGACCCTCGCGTACCTCGCCTGATCGGCTGGATCGGTGCTGAGCTGGAGTACCGACGCTCCGTGCTCGAAGGTCCCCGCATCGGTGACACCGTAGACCCCGCTTGCCCAGTCACCGTCGTCGTCACTCAGTGCCTCACGCAGCTGGCCTGGGGTCCATACATAGAACTTGCCCTCCACCCCGTCTGTGTCGGCGTCGAGCGCGGAGGCGAAGCCGCCTTCAGGAGTACGCAGTTCCCGAAGCATCCAGTCGGCCGTCTCAATGACGACGCGCCGCGCAAGCTCGTCGCCCGTCGACCGCCAGAGGTGCGCATAGACCCGCAGCAACAGTGCGTTGTCGTACAGCATCTTTTCGAAGTGCGGGACCGTCCAGGTCGCGTCCACGCTGTAGCGAGCAAAGCCTCCGCCAAGCTGGTCGTACATGCCGCCCCGGGCCATCGCCTCACAGGTGTGCCGCACCATCTGGAGCGCCTGGACGTCGCCGGTGCGCGCGTGGTGGCGAAGCAGGAACTCGAGCACCATGGACGGCGGGAACTTCGGCGCCGTTCCGAAGCCGCCGCTGCGCGGATCGAAGTCGGACTGCAGCACACGCAAAGCCGCCTCCAGCTCCTCGGCGCCGGCCGGCTGCGCGCCCGCAAAAGACGGCATGCGCTGGCCCACCTGGCGAACGATGTCGGCGCCGAGCCGGTCGATCTCGTCCCGCTGGGTGCGCCATGCTGCTGAAAGTGCGAGCAGGAGCTGTGTGAAGCTCGGCATCCCGAAGCGCGGGGTGGGCGGGAAGTAGGTGCCGCAGTAGAACGGCTCGCCTGACGGCGTCATGAAGACGGTCATCGGCCAGCCACCCTGACCGGTCATCGCTTGGGTGGCTTCCATGTACACGGCGTCGACGTCGGGCCGCTCCTCCCGGTCCACCTTGATGTTGACGAAGTTCTCGTTCATGAGCTGCGCTGTCTTAGGGTCCTCGAAGGACTCGTGCGCCATGACGTGACACCAGTGGCAGGCGGAGTAGCCGACGGAGAGAAGTACCGGCACGTCACGGCGGCGGGCCTCCGCGAACGCCTCGTCCGACCACTGCCACCAGTGCACCGGGTTCTCCGCGTGCTGGAGCAGGTACGGGCTCGTCGCATCCTTCAACCGGTTCATCACCATCTCCCGAGTCACCGCCACCCTACGTAGCCCGATCTGGAGCCTGTCCGTCGCCACTCGAATCACACCCGGCGCGAGGGGTCGGCTCGTAGCTCCGCGGGCCGATCCCTCTGCTGCGTTAACGCAGGGTTGTCCCGCACGCCGCCGCTTGGAAGGGTGGGCGCGTGCGCGCACTCGGGGCTGGCGATCCGGACCGGATCGGGCCGTACCGATTGCGCGCGAGGCTCGGCGGGGGTGGCATGGGGACCGTCTATCTCGGCACCTCGCCCGGTGGGCGACCGGTGGCCGTCAAGGTGATCCATCCCGAGCTAGCCGATGATCCTGGTTTCATCGAGCGCTTCCGCCTCGAGGTGGAACTGGCCCGGCGAGTACAGGGCTTCTGTACGGCTCCGGTCCTCGACGCCGACCCAGCTGGGCCGCGACCGTGGTTGGCCACGCTCTATATCGCCGGGCCTTCCCTGCTGCAGGCGGTCAAGGAATGTGGCCCGCTGCCTGTCGCAACCGGACGGATTCTCGCCGCCGGGCTCGCGGAAGCGCTGGTGGCGATCCATTCATCGGGCATCGTGCATCGCGATCTCAAGCCGGCCAACGTCCTCCTCGCAGCCGACGGGCCGCGAGTCATCGATTTCGGCATCGCACGCGCGCTCGACGGGAGGATGCTCACCCGAGCCGGTCTCGTCATCGGCTCCCCGGGATTTATGGCCCCGGAGCACGTCCGCGGCGCTCCCGCCGGACCGGCCGCTGACATCTTCTCGTACGGGGCCACGCTTGGCTTCGCCGTGATCGGCCGCAGCATCTTCGGCAGTGGCGAACCACCCGCGATCGTCGATCGAGTGGTCGAAGACGCCGCCGACCTCGGCGCCGTGCCAAGTGCGATCCGAGATTTGGTGGCCCGGTGCATACAGGCGGACCCGGCGCGCCGTCCGACCGCCCGTGCCCTGCTTGCGGAGCTTTCACCGATCGCTCAGGAGAGCGGGTACGGCCCGGCCGGCTGGCTGCCGGACCCCGTCGCCGCGCTCGCCGCGCGGGAAGCCACCGCGCTGCTGACGATCGCGGCACAGCCCACTGCCCTGGTTGGCGAGGCCGTGGCGTGGACCGGACAAGAGCCTGCCGGGCTGGGCACCGCAGCACGGTTGCGGCGGCGAGAAGCGCCAGCCAGGAGGATCGAGTACGGCTTGCATCCGTGGCCGAAGAACGGCCCGGGGACGGCGTCGCTGGTCCTCGGGATCGTCGGGCTCGTGCTCTTCTTCGGACCCGGTGCGCTGCTTGGCTTGATCGGAGCCGCGCTCGGGGTGATCGGGCTGCGCCGTGCACGCAAGGGGATCGCGTCGAATCGAGGCGTCGCCATCGCTGGGCTGATCACATCAGTGCTCGCCGTGGTCCTCAGTTCGATCTTCCTCAACGGCATCGCAAGGGCCCTGGAGTGCGGCGACCACGCGAAGTATCCAACGCCTGCGTCCCGTGCCGCGTGCAGAGCCCGCTAGCGCAGCGCGGACCGCGTCCTGCAGGCTGCCCGGGCGCTAGCGTTCCTCGTCCGTCGTGGTACCGGCGCCGTCGCGCTCCCCGCGGACCTGCGTCTTTGATTCGTCGAAGTCGATCTTCTTGAGCTGTTTGTTCATCGACTTGATCAGGAACCAGGTGGCGACGCCCAGCGCGGCGACGACCAGAAAGCCGAGTAGGCCGGGAGTGACCCGGTCCTCGCTCACCGCCAGGACCGACAGCGCCGTTTGCGACGTCATGCCGACATCGTCCACCCTGTCCACCGCACCTGGGCTGCCGGGTCCGCCATCTCAGCAGACCACGCGCTCCCTGACGCCGACGAAGAGGTCGTCTTCTGGCAGTTCGGTATCCACGAGCGATCGAGCGAGCTCGAAATCCTCGGTCGGCCATACCTCGATCTGCAGATCGAGCGGCACATGGAACCAGAACCCATCCGGATCCACCTGGGTGGCATGGGCGAGCAGCGCCTTGTCCCGTACCTCGAAATAGTCACCGCACGGGACGCGGGTCGTGATCCGCGCTCCGTCGCCCTCCTCCCACTCATCTAGCCACTCTGCGTAGGGCGACTCGAGGCCACGGGCGAGCAGCGCCTCGTGTAGGGCCAACATGCGCGCACGGGAGAAATTCTGGTTGAAGTAGAGCTTCAGCGGCTGCCACGGCTGGCCGGCCTCGCGGTAACGGTCCGGATCGCCAGCAGCGTCGAACGCCTCCACGGCGACCTTGTGGCACATCACATGATCTGGGTGCGGGTAGCCCCCATCCTCGTCGTAGGTGGTCATCACGTGCGGCCGGAACTCACGGACCAGCCTGACCAGCGGCTCAGCAGCCACCTCCACGGGCAATGAGGCGAAGCAACCGTCCGGAAGCGGTGGAAGCGGATCGCCCTCAGGCAGGCCGGAGTCAACGAATCCCAGCCAGGCCTGGTCGACGCCGAGGATTTCCCGCGCGGCAGCCATCTCACGCCGTCTGACCTCGGCCATGTTGTCGCGCACCCACTCGTCGTGCTCGAGCTTTGGATTGAGGATCGAGCCGCGCTCGCCGCCGGTGCAGGTTGCGACCAGGACCTCGACGCCCTCTCTCGCATAGCGAGCCATCGTCGCAGCACCTTTGCTCGACTCGTCGTCGGGATGAGCGTGCACCGCCATCAACCGGAGCGTCTCCGTCACCTGGTCTCCCTCACACCCGCGGTGCCCGACGTCGCCTCGGCCCGCGCTTGAGAGCCGACTGACACCGCCTCGAGCACAGCGCACACGCCAGCTCGCTGCCGTTTCTTCCCTTGGTCGACAATAATCGCCGACACCACAGACAATTCGCAGATCAGGGAAGTGAGCGACATCACACAGCGCAAGCGCGGTCCGGCCCTCACACCAGAAAAGAGGGCGGAAATAGTCGCGATTGCACGCCACGGCGTGCACATGACGCGCCGCGGCAGGATCATCATGATCACTTGCGTCACGATCATTACGGCTGTCGCGCTTACCGGCCTGCTGTGGATTGCGCTCTATCAGTCGAACCCTCCAGTACGGGGTACGGTGCTTGGATACGAAGTGACAAGCGACCGGGCTGTTGAGGTACGATTCGAGGTCTGGCGCAGACCGGGCATTGCCGCTCAGTGTGTTGTTCGCGCCCGAAACGCCGAAGGTGTCGAAGTGGGTAGCCGACTGATCATCATTCCAGCGGGCGAGCGCCGGGTCATCAGGACCGAGGTGCTCAAGACCCGTTCGCGGGCGGTCAGCGGCGAGCTGAAGGATTGCCGGCAGGCAGCCTCGGGCTGATCCCAAGACCGGACCGAGTCAGCGCCTGAGCGGTGAGATTCGGCCTCGGTGTTTCGCCGAAGCCCAATGTGGCGAGGAACAGATCCATCTATCCCCGTAGAGACCAACAAGGAGCGTCTGTGGCCACGACCAGTGACAACGTCACCTGGCTTACGCAGGAGGCCTACGACCGGCTCAAGAACGAGCTCGAGTATCTATCCGGTCCCGGCCGGGTCGAGATGGCCCGGCGGATCGAGTCTGCTCGGGACGAGGGTGATCTGCGGGAGAACGGCGGCTATCACGCCGCCAAGGAGGAGCAGGGCAAGCAGGAGGCCCGGATCCGCCAGCTGCAGCTGCTGCTGGAAAAGGCTCGGGTGGGGGAGCTAGCCGCCCCTGCCGGGGTCGCCGCTCCCGGCATGGTTGTCACTGTCCGCTTTGACGACGGCGACCAGATGAGCTTCCTCCTCGGCTCACGTGAGGTCGCGGCCAGCGAGCTCGAGGTCTACTCCGAACAATCACCGCTCGGCGCCGCGATCAACGGCCGCAAGATCGGTGAAGCCGCGTCCTACACGCTGCCCAACGGCCGCGAGATGCAGGTCGAGATCGTCGGGGCGAAGCCCTACGCTGGCTGAGCGGACGCCGGCGAGCACGACGTGTCGGCGATCGCCGGCACGTCGCTGCTAAGAGAAGAGCAGGGTGTAACCGGCGGCGCGGAGGCGGCCCAGAACTTCATCACAGTGGCGCGGACCGCGAGTTTCGATCTGGATGGCCACCTCGACCTCATCGAGGTGCAGTTTTGGATTGGTTCTGAGGTGCTCGATCTCGAGGACGTTGGCATCGGCGGCCGCGAGCTCGGAGAGAAGCCGCGCAAGCGCCCCCGGGCGGTCGGGAATGCGCAGCCGGAACGATAGATAACGTCCGGCCGCAGCCATCCCATGGCGCAGGACCCGCAACAACAGCAGCGGGTCCACATTCCCACCCGACAGCACCACAGCCACGGGAGGCTCGAAGGCGTGCGGTTCGTCGAGTACAGCCGCCATCGCTGCCGCACCGGCAGGCTCGACCACGAGCTTCGCCCGCTCCATACAGAGCAACAACGCCCGCGACAGCGACTCCTCTGACACCGTCAGGACATCGTCGACATACTCCCGGATCAGCGCGAAAGGAACCATCCCGGGCTTGGCGACGGCGATCCCGTCCGCCATCGTGGTCAGCGAGGTCAGCGCGACCGGGTGGCCCGCCGCGAGGGAGCCCGGGTAGCAGGCGGCCTTCTCCGCCTGGACACCGACGATGCGGGTGTCCGGCAGCTGGGACTTGACCGCCACCGCGATCCCGGCCAGCAGGCCGCCGCCACCGGATGGGACGACGATCGTCCGCGGCTGCGGACACTGGTCCAGGATCTCCAGGCCTACCGTCCCTTGGCCCGCGACGATGTCCGGATGATCGAAGGGATGGATGAAAACTGCACCGGTCGACTCGGCGAACTCCTGCGCTGCAGCCAACGCCTCGTCGACGTAATGACCGTAAAAACGCACGTCCGCGCCGTACGCCTGCGTCGCCGCGACCTTCGGCAACGGCGCTCCGACCGGCATGAACACCGTCGACTTGGCGCCGACCAGGCTCGCGGCCAGCGCGACGCCCTGCGCATGGTTCCCGGCGCTCGCGGCGACGACCCCGCGCGACCGCTCTTCCTGAGTGAGCTTCGAAAGCCGGACATATGCCCCGCGAATCTTGAACGAGCCCGCCCGCTGGAGGTTCTCGCATTTGAGGTGTACTGGTCCGCCGACGCGGTCCGACAGCAATCGCGAGCCTTCGAGCGGGGTGACTCGGCTCACGCCGCGCAACAGTTCCTGCGCCGCCAGGATGTCGGCGAGCGTCACCGCACGTGTCGCCGTTGACATGACCCCAGTGTGCCCTAGTGGTCGCACCCGTAAGTCCTGCGCGCGTCTGGCCGGTCCGCCCGGCGCCTCGCCACGTTGTCGTCGTCGCCGTAGCTCCGCTAGCGGCCTCCTCCTCCGCCTTGCGATGCATCCAGCCGGACTCCGCCATACACGGCGGGACTCGCGGGCGCCACCACTGTGGTCGCAGAAATCACCGTGCTTGTCGCCAGGATGGCCGGGGGTGCTAGACCGGAAGGAGGGACCTTCCGGCGACCGCCCGCATCTTCCACGGCGAGGTGGAGATGTGGCTCGATCGAGGTGAGGAGTGTGCATGGCGACGACGGTCAGGACTGGCCAGCCATCGGGCGATACCCCGGTCGGCATGGGGGACGCGCAGATCAGGGCGGTCCTGTCAGGCCTGATGCTCGGCCTTCTCCTGGCGGCACTCGACCAGACGATCGTGTCAACCGCGCTGCCGACCATCGTCGGCGAGCTTGGTGGCCTCAACCACCTGTCCTGGGTGGTCACCGCCTACCTGGTGACCTCGACCGCGTCCACGCCGCTGTGGGGCAAGATCTCCGACCTGTACGGCCGCAAGCCCATGTACATCATCGCGATCGTGGTCTTCCTGGTCGCCTCGGCACTGGCCGGACTATCGCAGAGCATGTGGCAGCTGATCGCGACCCGCGGCCTGCAGGGCATCGGCGGTGGCGGCCTGCTGGCCCTGACCTTCGCCATCGTCGGGGATGTGATCCCGCCGCGTGACCGTGGCAAGTACCAGGGCTACTTCGGCGCCGTCTTCGGCCTGTCCAGTATCGCGGGGCCCCTGCTCGGCGGTTTCTTCGTGGACCGCCTGTCCTGGCGGTGGATCTTCTACATCAACCTGCCGATCGGCGCGATTGCGCTCTTCGTCATCAGTGGCGTACTCCACCTGCGCCATCAACGGCGCGAGCGCACCATCGACTACCTGGGTGCGGCATTGCTGGTGGCAGCGGTGATCAGCGGGCTGCTCGCCCTCGTTCGCGGCAACGAGCTGGGCTGGACCAATGCCGAGATCTTGGGCCTGGCGACGGCAGCAGTGGTGCTGGCGGTCGCGTTCGTGTGGTGGGAGGGCAGGACACCGGAGCCGATCCTGCCGCTGCGACTGTTCCGCAACACGACCTTTTCGCTGGTAACCGCGATCGGCTTCATGATCGGCTTTGCGTTGTTCGGAGCAATCGTCTTCTTGCCGGTCTACCTGCAGGTCGTCCAGCGCGCGTCGCCGACAAAGTCTGGGCTGCTGATGATCCCGATGATGGCCGGCGTGATCGCTGCCTCG
>JBKPTD010000032.1:0-23912 GCA_046735375.1 Actinomycetota bacterium
CACGCGCTCAATACGCCATCACTAGCCGTGGCCTGAGTGTCCTCGCAGAGAACCCTGAGAAGGTCGACATGGCGGTCCTCTCAGCGTTCCCGGAGTACCTGGCGTTCAGGACGCCGAAGGCGACACCGGACGCTGATGGCCAGGCTCCGCCGGTAGAGGGCCTGGCCGTGAGCGAGCTGTCTCCAAGCGAGGCTGCAGGCGAACTTGTACGCGTCGCCGATGCCGCGGTTGCCGGTGAACTGCTCGAACGGGTGCTGGCGCTGCCCCCGGTGTTCTTGGAGCGTCTGTACCTAAGGCTCCTTCGCGCCATGGGGTACGGAGGGCGTGAGTCCTTGACAGAGCACACGGGGAAGCCAGGAGATGCCGGCTCGACGGGCTCGTACGGCAAGACGCGCTCGGTCCAGAACTCGTCGGCGTACAGGCCAAGCGGTATGACAAGGAGGCGACAGTCAATCGTCCGGAGATTCAGGCGTTCGTCGGCGCTCTCCAGGGCGCTCAGACGAGCCGAGGTGTGTTCGTGACTACGGGGCGCTTTAGCCCCGGCGCTCGGCAGTTCGCCGAAAGACGCGCCAGAGTAGTCCACGGTGATCCACCGTGCGCCGTTGTCAAACTGTAGTTTTTGCAGGTCAACACACGATTCCCGGACCGACCTGCGCAGACCTCGGCAGCCGGAAAGTGCCTCAGAATCCTATGGGGTGAAGGTGCCCTTCATGCGAGAGAGCGCGGGGGGCGGGGTTGGCTACAGGGGGATGTTGCCGTGCTGGCCGCGGACTTGCGGTGCCTCTGCGATGGCCGTGGCCAAAGCACTGCGGGTCATGTCCGGTGCGACGATCTCGTCCACGACGCCGATATCCACCGCCTTGGTGAGTCCGCCCGCTAGCTGGGCGTGCTCGTCAGCAAGCTCCTGCTCGACCTGCAGGCGCAGGTCCTCCGAAACCTCTGCCAGCCGGCGTCGGTGCAGGATCCGTACCGCTGCCACCGCGCCCATGACCGCGATCTCGGCCGTCGGCCACGCGAACACCGTCGTCGCGCCGAGCGACCGCGAATTCATGGCGATGTAGGCGCCGCCATACGCCTTGCGCGTCACCAAGGTCACTCGGGGAACGGCGGCCTCGGCGAAGGCGTGGAGCAGTTTCGCGCCGCGGCGTACCACGCCGTCCCATTCCTGGCCGACGCCAGGCAGGTAGCCGGGCACGTCCACGACGACGACGAGCGGCACGCCGAAGGCGTCACACATCCGTACGAACCGTGCGGCCTTCTCCGCCGACGCGGAATCCAGACAGCCGCCGAGGCGCAGCGGGTTGTTTGCGATGACGCCGACGGTCCGGCCGCCGAGCCGGCCTAGCGTCGTGACGATGTTGGGAGCCCACTTCGGATGCAGCTCCAGCGCCGAGCCCTCATCGAGGATGCCTTCGACGAGCGGATGGACGTCGTACGCCCGCTTGGCCGACTCGGGGAGGAGCCCGGCGAGATCGGTGTCCTTGATCGCCGCGACGTCCATCGTTCCCTGATCGCCGAGGAGCTTGGCGAGCCGACGCGCCTCGTCGTACGCCGCCTCGGTGCTGTCGGCCACGACATGCACGACGCCGGAGCGCCGCCCATGCGGTTCTGGTCCGCCGAGCCGCAGTGCGTCGACATCTTCGCCGGTCACGGATCGGACCACGTCAGGACCGGTAACGAAGACCCTGCCGTCCGGCCCGAGGATGACGACGTCGGTGAGCGCCGGGCCATAGGCCGCGCCACCGGCGGCCGGTCCGAGTACCACGGAGATCTGTGGGATCTTGCCGCTGGCCCGCGTCATGATGGCGAAGATCTGGCCAACCGCATGCAGGCTGGCCACGCCCTCGCGGAGCCGAGCCCCGCCCGAGTGCCAAAGGCCGATGACCGGTACTCCGTCGGCGAGCGCGCGCTCGTATGCCGTGAGGATCACGTGACAGCCCTCGATGCCCATCGCGCCGCCCTGCACCCGGGCATCCGAGACGAACGTCACGACAGGTGCGCCGTCGATGCGGCCGGTCGCCGCGAGCATGCCGCTGTCATCCTGCGCGGTGATGAGCTCGATGCTCCCGGGATCGAGGAGCTGCCAGAGCCGGGGCATCGGATCGCGCGGATCGACTGGTGTGTCGCTGCTTTCGATGGTGGATGGGGTGGGTCTGTCGTCGAGAGTGGTCATGCTGCGCCCCTAACTGTCCGCGCTACGGGTGAATGTCAAGGCGACGTTGTGGCCACCGAAGCCGAACGAGTTGTTCAGCGCGGCAATCTCTCCGTCCGGAAGAGTCCGTGGTTCACCATGGACGACGTCGATCTTGACTTCGTCGTCGGGGTCGTCGAGGTTCGCGGTCGGCGGGGCGGTCCGGTGATAGACGGCGAGAATCGTCGCCACCGACTCAACCGCGCCGGCACCGCCGAGCAAGTGCCCGGTCATCGACTTGGTCGCCGATACCGCTGCGTGGTCGGCGTCGTCACCGAGCACAGCCCGGATCGCTTGCGCCTCCGCGACGTCTCCTTGAGCCGTCGACGTGGCGTGCGCGTTCAGGTGAACGACCTGATCCGGGCGTACACCGGCGTCCTCGAGAGCGAGCCGCATCGCACGGGCAGCACCGACGCCGACCGGATCCGGTTGGGCGATGTGGTGCGCGTCGGCTGTCATGCCCGCTCCACTGAGCGTGCAATAGACGCGGGCTCCGCGCCGGGCAGCGTGCTCGGCCGACTCGAGAATGACGACGCCGGCACCTTCGCCTAGCACGAAACCATCCCGCGTTTTGTCGTACGGCCGCGAGGCCCGCTCCGGTTCGTCGTTGCGCTTGGATAGCGCCTTCATCGCGGCGAATGCGGTCAGCGGCAGCGGGTGGATGGCTGCTTCAGTGCCACCGGCGAGTACCACGTCCGCCCGCCCTGAACGGATCATGTACATGCCCCAGGCAAGGGCCTCCGCTCCTGACGCGCACGCCGACACCGGTGTATGGACACCGGCCTTCGCCCCAACCTCGAGGCTCACGTGCGCTGCCGAGCTGTTGGGCATCAGCATGGGGATCGAGTACGGCGAGACCGACCGCGGTCCCTTCTCCCTGAGCACGTCATAGTTCGTGAGCAGCGTGATGATGCCGCCAATGCCCGACGCGATGACGACGGACAACCGCTCAGGATCCACCGAGTCGTCGTCGCTGGTGGCTCGTCGGCCCGGGAAGCCGGCATCCCGCCACGCTTCGCGGGCCGCGATCATGGCGAGCTGGGCCGACCGGTCGAGGCGGCGTGCCTCGACCCGTTCGAGCACCTCGCTCGGATCGACGGCGGCCTGCCCGGCGATGCGTACCGGCAGCTCCTCGGCCCACGGCTGTGTCAAGGCGGTGATACCCGAACGTCCGGCGAGCAGGGCCGACCACGTCGACGCGACGTCACCGCCGACCGGCGTGGTAGCGCCGAGGCCGGTGACGACGACTTCACTGCTCCAGGTCCTCGTGGGACCGGCAGAGGTCGTGGTCATGATGTGGGATTCCTCCTTGCCGTACGAAGGGTGCCGGTCAGGCGTTCTTCTGGATGTAGCTGACCGCGTCGCCGACCGTCCTGAGGTTCTTCACGTCGTCGTCGGGGATCTTGACGCCAAACTTCTCCTCCGCGGCGACCACGACCTCGACCATGGACAGCGAGTCCACGTCAAGGTCGTCGATGAAGGACTTGTCGAGCTGTACGTCCGCCGCGGGGACGCCGGCGACCTCGTTGACGATCTCTGCGAGACCGGTGAGGATCTCCTGCTCGGTGTGTGCCATTACCTGCTTCTCCTTGATCAGTCGGGGTCGTCCGCGTGTGGACACGCGAATGTCGGGTTGGTTTCCTACGGAAGGGTGATGACCTGGGCGGCGTAGACCAGGCCGGCGCCAAAGCCGATGATCAGGGCGAGGCCGCCGCTCTTGATCTCGCCGGATTCCAGCATTCGCTCCATCGCGAGCGGGATCGACGCCGCGGATGTGTTGCCTTGGTCGGCGATATCGCGTGCCACCGGCACGTGGGCCGGCAGCTTGAGTGCCTTGATCATGGCGTCGGTGATCCGCATGTTGGCCTGGTGCGGGATGAACGCCTCGAGGTCCTCGGCTCGTACACCGGCGAGGTCGAGGGCTCGCTGCGCGACCCGGGCGCCGTCCCACACCGCCCAGCGGAAGACCGGGTTGCCCGCCATCCGCAGGTTCGGCCAATCTGCTTTCCGCGACGTCGTTGCCGTGCTCTGACCAGGCGCGGTTACGGCTGCCGGTGGGACATCGGGAGTAGCCTCGGGAGCTTTTTGGTCGCGATGGAAGGCCTCGGCCCAGCTCTCCTCCTGGGTAATGAGATCCGCCTTCGCGCCATCCGCTCCCCATGCGACGGGACCGATGGCCGGCTCGTTGGACGGCCCGATAACGGCGGCACCGGCACCGTCCGCGAACAGGAAAGCGGTGGACCGGTCATAACTGTCGGTCATGTCGGACAGCCGTTCGACGCCGATGACCAAGACGTACTCGGACGATCCTGTACGCACCATGCCCTGCGCAAGCTCGATGCCGTAGCTGAAGCCGGCGCAGGCAGCAGAGATGTCGAACGCCGCGGCGCCGGTCGCGCCCAGCTCGTGCGCAACGATCGGGGCGAGCGCCGGGGTCTGGTAGAGGTGCGTGACGGTCGCGATGACCACGCACCCTAGTTGGTCGGCGGTGACCCCCGCGTTTGCGAGTGCCTTGCCTGCGGCCGCCACCGACATCGCCTGCACGGTCTCTTCAGGACCGGCCCACCGCCGCGTCACGATTCCGGAGCGGGTTTTGATCCACTCGTCGGACGAGTCGATGTACTGGCAGACCTCCTCGTTCGTCACAATCCGCCGAGGTCGGTAGCCACCGATGCCGAGGATCCGGGCATGTGTAGCACCGGTAGACGGGCGAATCGCTGCGGTCATGCTGGTGCTCCCTCGGGGTGAAGGCGGACCAGGGGCTGGCCGGGAGAGACTGGATCGCCGTCCTCCACAAGCCATTCGACGACGGTGCCGCCGTGCACGGCAACAAGCGTGGACTCGTCGCGGCGGACCACCAGCGAGCCGACGACTGCCCCTGGCTCGAGGACCGTGCCGACTGACACGTCGGGGGTGATCCGTACGGTTCCAGAGCCAGGTGCCACGATAAGCCGCCATGTCGGGGCGGTGTCCAGCGGGCTGGCGGCTGCATGCCGTTCGACGAAGTCGCGGGCGGCGTCAAGATCGTCGGGGGTCTTGAGTGCCAGGGTCTCGACACCGGGGAGCGCGCGCTTGATCAGGCCGGTCAATGTGCCGGCGGGCGGAACTTCGATGACGCCGGTGGCGCCGAGCTCGCCGATCGTACGCATGCAGAGATCCCAGCGGACTGGGGTGCTGACCTGGGCGACGATGCGCCGCAGCACCTCACGGCCGTGGTGGATCACGCTGCCGTCGGCATTCGACACCAGTCGCAGGCGAGCGTCGTGAGTTGAGACCGCACGCGCGAACCGCTCGAGCGTGGCGACGGCCGGAGCCATGTGGTCGGTGTGGAAGGCGCCG
Source organism: Actinomycetota bacterium (assembly GCA_046735375.1). Taxonomy (GTDB): domain Bacteria; phylum Actinomycetota; class Actinomycetes; order JAKEEW01; family JAKEEW01; genus DASYTV01. Next base: position 5,531 of record JBKPTD010000032.1, read on the forward strand.
GCCACGGAGAGCGGGCGCAGCCGCGCACCCTCGGGCGGGTCGGCCTGGAAGGCGGCGAGCTGGTCGAGGGTGCCGGCGGCAACAGTCTGGCCGGCGCCGTTCATGTTGGCGGGCGTCAGGCCGTACTCCGCGATCTTCTTGAGCACGATCTCCTCGTCGCCGCCGAGCACGGCAACCATGCCTGTCGGGGTCGCCGCGGAGGCGGCCGCCATCGCCCTACCGCGCTCGCGGACGAGAACCATCGCCTGCTCGGCACTGATCACACCCGCGCCCGCTGCGGCTGTGATCTCGCCGACGCTGTGACCCGCGGCCGCACCGACGACGTTGAACGCGTCTGCCGGGTGAGGGAAGAGCTCGAGGGCGGAGACGAGACCCGACGCGACCAGCAGCGGCTGCGCGATCGCGGTGTCCCGAATGGTGTTGGCATCTGCCTTGGTGCCGAACTGCACGAGGTCGAGCCCTGCGCATGCGGACAGCCAGTTTAGCCGCTCCTCGAAGCCGGGCAGTTCGACCCAGGGCGACAGGAAACCGGGAGTCTGGGCGCCTTGACCAGGCGCAACGAGTACGAGCACCTCTCGAGCTTCCCGCGTCCCGCCGGTGTCATGCGTGTGCTGGGCCGGACGAACTGGGCACGAGCGCTTTTGTAGGTTTCCTACAAAGGCTCGCCGGTCTCGTGGAGTCTTCCCAGCGCTAGGGCGGTTTGCAGCACGAATGCCGACCGGGCATCCGTCGGAATGAGGCCTGTGACGTCGGTCACCCTGCGCAGCCGGTAGCGCACTGTGTTGGGATGGACGAAGAGCATTCGCGCGGCCGCTTCGAGTGATGGCGCCTGCTGCAGGTAGGTGCTCAAGGTCTCCAACAGGGCAGCGCCCGACTCGTGAAGCGGGCTGTAGATGTCCTGCACCAGCCGCTGCTTCGCTCCTTGATCACCGAGCAATGCGCGCTCCGGCAGCAGATCATCGGCGAGCACCGGACGTGGCGCGTCCGGCCAGGCCGGTGCAGCTCTCAGGCCGAAGATCGCCTCTTCGACCGACTTGGCTCCGCTCTGCAGGTCAGGCGCAACCGGGCCGACCACGACGGGGCCGGGGCCGAACTGTGGCAGCAACGACTTGGCCGCGGCCAGCGGGTCGCCGATTCCGCCAAGGATCGCAACGAGCCGCTCGCCGTGGACACCGGTAAGCACGTCGTGGCCGACGTGCCGGCCCGCGCGTCGGAGGCTGTCGACGACGGCGTCGGAATCAGCGTCGGGCACGCTGCCCACGACGGCTACGACATCCGTTGGTGATCCCCAGCCGAGCGCGGCCGCTCGGGAGATGACCGCTTCGTCGGCCTCCCCCCGGACCAGCGCATCGACGATGAGGGCCTCGAGGCGTGCGTCCCAGGCGCCGCGCGCCTCCGCCGCGCGGGCGTAGACCGCTGCGGCTGCGAACGCGATCTCGCGCGAGTACCGCAGCACCGCCTCTCGCAGGACGGGTGCGTCGACGGGCTCGGCGAGATCGTCGATGTGCTCCTCGACGATCTCGATGCTGACTCGGACCATCTCGACGGTCTGGTACAACGAAATCGCCCGGGCCAGCTCACGTGGCGCGGTGCCGAAGACGTCGGCTGTGATCTTCGGAGTCTCGTACTGCGCGCCGTTGGCGTGCCGGAACCACTCGACGAACGCGGCGATGCCTGCCTGGGTGACAAGTCCCACCCAGGAGCGGTGTTCTGCACCCATCCGGCGATACCACGGCAGCTTCTCGTCCATCCGGGCGATCACGGCCGACGCAAGCATCCCGGTTGCCCGCTCGAGCCGTTTGATCGTCGCGGTCCGCACGGCCGGGCGGCCACCCGGCGCACCGGCCTCGCCTGGTCGCCGCTGTCCCGTGGTCGACGACATGTCGCTCAGTCTGCCCTAGGTCCTTAACTTGGCCAGCGGATGCATGCCCCGGCGCTGCATGGCTGCCATTTTCCGGCACCAGTCGGGCGGTATCGCTGGCGATCGGTGCCGGTCCGGGATGGATGGCGCTCCCAGGACCAGCTGTTCGGTCCCTTGTCATCGCTGCGCTTCCGCTGCGACCACGCGCTGCCGCTCGGCAAAGGCCTAGGTGCAAATGGCGATACCGCTCGATGCGTGGACATACCTAACGGGCCGGTGGCCCGTCATTGGACATCTATGGAACTGGTAGCGGAAATGATCAAGCGACGTGCGTCGAACCCGAGGTTTCGACAAATCGCGATCAGCCATTGTGCGCTCGGCATGACGCTGAGGGCGTAATTGTCGGGATGCGCGCACATTGGTTGATCGCAACTCGTCGAGAAGTCAAGTTGGGCGCACAACGCCTGATCCCGTCGGTCGTCCCCGCCGCATTTCCCCGGCGCGAGAGGGTGCGCTCCCAGGCTGCTGGCGTGATCGCCTCAGCGTGCGATGAGTCAGGCCGACGCGAGTGCGCTGCGATATTGCTGCGGGCTGACGCCACGCACGCGCTTGAAGGCCGCGCTGAGTGCGAAGGCGTTGCTGTAGCCAACGCGCCGCGCAGCAGCCCCGATCGTTGTGTCCGGATCCCGCAGGAGGTCTGCGGCGAGCGCGAGTCGCCAGCCGGTCAGAAATGTCATCGGCGGCTCCCCGACCAGTTCGGTGAACCGGCGCGCCAGCGCCGCACGCGACACACCGACTGCCTCGGCCAGCGTTGATACCGCCCACGGATGCTCTGGGTTGTTGTGCAGCATGCTCAAGGCCCGGCCGACGACAGGATCACTCTGCGCCCGGTACCAGGCGGGTGCCTCGGCCTCCGGCCGGGAGAACCAGGCACGTAGCGCGGATATCAATAGCAGATCAAGCAGCCGGTCCAGCACTGCCTCCTGTCCTGGATCGGTCCTGACGATCTCCTCACGAAGCATGGAAATGAGCGGCGAGTCCCACGCCTCATCTCGCAGCACGAGGTCCCTGGGAAGGGCGCCAAGCAACCGCTGAGTGACCTCACCGCGCAGCTGGTAGGTACCGATGAGCAGCGTGGTCGAGCCGTCCCGGCGGTTGCCCCACGTGCGCACACCAAGGTCCATCGGCTGCGCAAGTTCCTCACCGTCGGGCGTGCTGCAGCGCTGCCCCGGATGGATGACCACCTGCGGTTCCGTCACGGGGTCATCGGCGAACGTGTACGGCTCAGGCCCGCGCGCGATCAGAACATCGCCCTGGTGCAGCGGCACGGGGTCGCTGTCGTCGTACATCACCCACGCCGAGCCGCCTACGACAGCGACGAGGCTCAGCGGCGCTTCGTCCTGAATCCGTACCGACCACGGTGGCTCCAGCATCGCCTGCAGCAGGAATGCGCCGCGGGCGCGCGGTCCGTCAAGGAGACCAGTGAGTGCGTCCATGGCACCAAAGGTAGACGGAGGCATATGCGTACGAGCGTCTCAGCCATGGCTTCGTCTCAGAACGCCGACTTCACTTGACTCGATGGAGCGAGTGCAAAGGGGGAGAGACGATGAGCAGCCGCGAGATGGGAGCCGACGTAGCCCGCGCGAGCGAAGTTCCGATGAGTCATCAGGTGGAGACGCCGGCGCAATGGCGTGGCCACGAAAACAGGAGGGATAAGTTGAATACGCTGCGGGTCGCGGTGCTGATCGCGTCCACCATCACGATGGGCCTCACGGCGGGTGTCTTCACCCTCTACGCCCACACGATCATGCCCGGCCTCGGCCGGACCGATGATCGGACTTTTGTCGGCGCGTTCCAGTCGATGGACAAGGCGATCATCAATCCGTGGTTCATGGCGGGCGGCTTCTTCGGCGCCCTGGTGCTCACCGCCTTGGCCGTGGCGCTACACCTTGGCGAGGACTGGCGATCCATCTTGCCCTGGGTCGGGGCGGCGCTGGCCTTGTACTTTGTCGCGTTCGTCATCACGATCGGCGTCAACGTGCCGCTCAATGATGCGCTCAAGGCGGCTGGGAGCCCGGACCGCATTGCCGATCTCGCCAGCGTGCGCGAGCGGTTCAATGAAGCGAAGTGGACCAGCTGGCACCTTGTCCGGACGCTCACCACCGTCGGCGCCTTCGGCTGCCTGACCTGGGCTCTCGTCCTCTTCGGACGAGCTACCCGCTGAGGGGCTGGCCTGGCACGAATACAGCCGCATCGCACCCATGTGAACGACGTGCTCTCGGGTCGGCGTCGGCGGCGGCCCCAAAGACCTCGCCGTACGGCGCCGAGTCCGGCACGGTGGCTGCATGACGGCGCGTTTCATCCCAGGACTGGAGCTCTCGCGCCGCTTCTACGATGAGGCGGTCCGGCCGCTGCTGTCCACGTACCTTGACGCCCTCCCGCATAGCGCCGCGCGAATCGGCAGTGGCTCGGAGGTGCTCGGGTTCGACACCACGCGCTCCGCCGACCACGACTGGGGGCCGCGGCTGCAGGTCTTCCTCCGCCCGGAAGATGCCAAGCTCCAAGCCGGCGAGATCGTCGAGATGCTCGCTGACCGGTTGCCGAAGACCTTCCTCGGCTACCCGACGAATTTCGGGCCCGCCGATAACGATCAGGTCCGCCGGATGGAGCACACCGACGGCCGGGTCTCCCACCGCGTCGAGGTCACCGATCTCCGAACCTGGCTGACCCAACAGCTCGGCTTCGACGCCAGGGTGCAGATGACGGCCTTCGACTGGCTGGCGACGCCAACACAGCTGTTCGCCGAGGTGACAGCAGGTGCGGTCTTCCATGACGGGCTGGCCGCCCTGGTCCCACTCCGAGCGCAGCTGGCGTGGTATCCCACGGACATCTGGCGTTATGTCCTTGCCGGCCAATGGGATCGCATCGCGCAGGAGGAGGCCTTTGTCGGGCGCTGCGGCGAGGTCGGCGATGAACTTGGCTCGGCGATCGTCGCCGCCCGCCTGGTCCGCGACACGATGCGTCTCTGCCTGCTCATGCACCGTCGGTACCCGCCGTATAGCAAGTGGCTGGGCAGTGCATTTCGCCAGCTACCGGGCACGGCCCACCTCTCGAGATCTCTCGGCTGTGCCGCCTGGTCTACCAACTGGCATGAACGAGAGCGCCATCTCGTTCACGCGTATCAGGCGATTGCGAAGCAACACAACGATCTCGGACTGACCGATCCGCTCGATCCGGTCACCGGCCCCTACCACGATCGGCCTTTCCAGGTGTTGCACGCCGGTCGCTTCGCCGCGGCGCTCCGGGCCGGCATCGACGATCCGGTGGTACGAAGCCTGCCGCCGATCGGTGCCATCGATCAGTTCGTGGACAACACCGGCCTCCTCGGCGACCGCGACCGGGCACGTGCCACCGCTCGCGCGGCCCTCGCAATGCGGTAGGAACTGTCCTGTGGACCCGGTTGACGCGCTGCGGCGCATCGCGTTCCTGCTCGAACGAGCTTTGGAGCCGAGCTATCGGGTTCGGGCGTTTCGCACCGCGGCGGCAGCGATCTCCGCACTGCCGGAGAGCGAGCTCGCCAGGCGTGCCGCCGACGGAACCCTGACCGAACTCCCCGGCATCGGCAAGGTCACCGCGACCGTGATCACCGAGGCGCTCGCCGGCGAGGTCCCTGTATACCTTCGGCGGCTCGAGGCGACCGGCGGCCGACCGGTGGCGGAAGGCGGAGCCGACATTTGTGCAGCGCTGCGCGGTGATCTGCACACGCATTCCGACTGGTCGGACGGCGGCAGCCCCATCGACGAGATGGCCGCCACCGCGGCTTATCTCGGGCACGAGTACGTCGCGCTGACCGATCACTCTCCGCGTCTCACGGTGGCTCGGGGCCTGTCGGCGGAGCGCCTGCGCGAGCAGCTGGGGGTCGTCCGCGAGGTCAATGAGCGGTACGCCCCGCTGCGGATGCTTACCGGTATCGAGGTCGACATCAACGAGGACGGTTCACTGGATCAGAGCCAGGCTCTGCTCGGCGAGCTTGATGTGGTTGTGGCGAGCGTTCACTCGAAGCTCCGTGCGCCGAGCGACGAGATGACTCCACGCATGGTCGCGGGGATCATGAACCCGCTGGTCGATGTGCTCGGCCATTGCACCGGCCGGCTCATCATGGGCGGTCGTGGGCGGAGACCAGAGTCGGATTTCGATCATGACGTCGTCTTCGCGGCGTGTGAGCGCTTCGGGGTTGCGGTCGAGATCAATTCGCGGCCGGAGCGGCTGGATCCACCCAAGCGGCTGCTGCGGCTCGCTGTTGAGGCAGGCTGCCTTTTCGCGATCGACACCGACGCGCACGCCCCTGGGCAGCTGGACTGGCAGGTGAACGGGTGCGAGAGGGCAGCGGCCTGCGGCGTACCCGTCGATCGGATCGTGAACACCTGGCCGGTCGACAAGCTCCTCGCCTGGACCCACCGCAACCGCTGACGCGGGGTCGCCCGACGCTCTGCCCCCATCGGTCCATCGACGATCCAGTAACGAGGTCATTGAAGACCTCCAAAGAGCGCATGCACCTCGCCTCCCTGGACACCGACGACCTCGACGCCGAGGTCAAGCGCCTCGAAGCGCTGGGCGTCAGCCGATGGGACCATCAGCATGAACCCGGCTTCGAGTTCGGGTCGTGCGCGACCCATGGGACAACGAGTTCTGTCTGCTCCACACAGAGTTCTCCGAACTCCTGGCCAAGTGAGAACCATGGCCCAACGGGCGGGGCGAGCCCATCTGTGATCCGCCAACAGATACGCGACACATGTCCGCCAGCTGATGTGCGACAGGTCTAGAAGTCTGCTGCCCACGTAACGGAGCAACGCACGGATCTGCCATGTGCGAACCGGTGGCAGATCCCGGAGTTGTGGCCGCCGTCGCCAGGCGACGGGGACCACAGAACCCCGCGCGGTCCACCTTGATTGCGCAGCTACATCTGCTGGCGCGATCATGGGATGTGGACGGTGCCCTAAGCCAGCCGGACAGCAGGAGTGGCCCTCATGCCTGAACGCCACATCACGGTGCAACGTCGCATGGCCGCATCCCCGGGTTCTGTATGGGCCCTGTTCGCCGACTTTCCGAATCTTGCGAGCCATTGGAGTGGCCTACGGGCAACCAGAGCCATCGGCAACCAGACGAGCGGCGTGGGCGCTCGCCGCCACGTCGAACTGAAGCCGATCGGCACCATGGACGAAACCGTCACTACCTGGGAGGAGGGTCGCAGGATCGACACGGAGAATCATCCGAGCGTGTCGGTGCCGTTCAACCGGGCCGAGACCACGCTCACCCTCGAGCCCGACGACGAAGGGACGTTAGCCACGTTCGACTATCGATATGTACCCAGGGGCGGCCCAATCGGCCGATTCACCGGCCCATTGATCGACAAGATGCTCACGGCGACCTTCACCGAGATGCTGGCTGCCACCGAGGAGGCCGCCCTCGCGAACGGTGGCCAGCGCTGACCGTGTGCTTCTGAACGCCCGTAACATGTAGCCGCGATGCGTGACCGCAGCCGCAGCGCCGGGCACCAGGGATCGTCGGCTGGATCGATGGGAAAGGTGGTGGCGGCGGCCTGATCGATGGCGTCGTGCAGCAGGTCGGCGGTGAACCGGGCCCGGGCGACTGGTAGGCCTCACCTGCCGCATCCAGGCGGATCACCGCGTGATAGTGACCACGCCTCTCGCCTGGTACTCGGCCACCTTGACGTACCGGACCCGGACCGTGGCGCGCAGCGCCTTCTGCGTCGTGCCCGTGCGGCGGGCCAGGTAGCGAGGCAGTAGGTGGTGAAGCGCTTCCACAGCTTGCCCGCGTAGGCGTTGAACAGCACCGCCGAGGCGTAGTCGTAGCAGTCGGGACACAGCGCCCGGCACTGCAGCCGTGAAACTCAGCGGGTCGGGTGGTGATGGCGCCGGCGGATGGCGTGCCCATCCGCCGGCACTATTGGCACTGTTGGCGGCGGTCGTCAGCTTGTGACGCCGGCCGGTTCTCGTACTTCGGCCGCTGGCTGGTCCGGCTCGTCGCCATGCCCCGGCCACCAGGCCCGATGCCCGATGAGGGCGGTGATGCTCGGTACCAGGAACATCGACATGACGAACGCTGCGAGCACGATCCCGAGCGAAACCGCGAAGCCCAACTGCGTCAGCTGCGGCAGCCCGGCGAGCATCAGCGAGGCGAAGGTGCCGGCGAGGATGAGGCCGGCGGCCGCAATCGATGGCCCGGCGTGCTCGACCGACAGATCGGCGGCCTCGCGCGGCTCGTTGCCCTCCTTTGCCTCCTCGCGCAATCGGGCGATCATCAGGATGTTGTAGTCGGTGCCGATGGCAACCACAAAGAGATAGATGACGATCGGCAGGAAGAAGATCATTCCGGCCGCGTTTCCGATTCCAAGGAACACGATGGTCGCGCCGCCGATCGCCGCGGCGAATCCGAGCAACACCGCCAGCATCAGGTACAGCGGGGCGACCAGGCTGCGCAGCAGCAACGCCAGGATGATCGCGATGAGGAGACCCGCGAGGGGGAAGACGACCGCGAGATCGCGATTAATCGCACTCTGGACATCGGCGAAGATCGCGCTCGTCCCGCCGACCAGGGCCGTTGTACCTGGTGGCGCCTCTGCATGAGCCGTGTCACGGAGCGAGCCGCCCGCGGTGTTGAGCGCTTCCGGCGTATAGGGACCATTCGCGAGGAGGAGGTTGATCCGCGCGACCTTGCCGTCCGAGCTGAACTCGGCATTGGTCGGTCCGCCGTTCTCGTTGGCGGCCTTCATGATCGAGCCGACTCCGTCCGCTTTCTCTAGCTGCACCGCGAATCGGTCGACGGCTGCCCGATCAAGCGGCTGGCCGGTATCGCTTCGCACGTAGACCTGGGTGGGGTTCAGTGCGCCGGCCGGAAAGCCCGTCTGCAGATCCTTGAAGGCCTTGGCCGACTCGGTGGTCTGCGGCAGCTGGCTGAACTGGTCGTAGTCGGGCTTGAAGGCGAACACCCCGAGCGCAAGCGCGACGAGCAGGCCGCCCGACGCCAGCGCGACCGGCCAGGGGCGGCGGGCGACCAAGCGACCGAGGCGCTGTGGCAGCGAGCCGCGCGGCGTTCGCTGCCACGACTTGGACGGCCAGAAGACCTTCGTACCGAGGAGCGAGACGACCGCCGGGATCAGGGTGAGCGCGGCGACCAGCATGACCGCCACGGCGATGGCGAGGCCGACGCCCCAGGTCCGGAGGAAGCCCAGCGAGGCGGCGAGCAGCGCAATGAACGCGACGATGACCGCGCCGGCCGCGGAGGCGATGGCCTCACCGACCCGGGTCACCGAGGTCACCATCGCTTGTTTCGGGTCGTCGCCCGCGCGCAAGCGCTCTCGATATCGGAAGAGCAGGAAGACGATGTAGTCGGTCCCAGCGCCGTAGAGCACGATCGTGCGGACGATCTCCAGGCTCGAGTCGGCGTTGAGGCCAAAGAGCTTGCCGACAGAAGCGATCACCGCGCCCGAGGTCGGCAGAACGATGGCGAGGATCGTCACGATCGGCAGCAGCGCCGCGATCGGGCTCCGATAGACGATCAGCAGCAGGACAATGATCAGGACAATCGTGGCGATCCCGACGATCTTCAGCGCCCGGTCGAACTGGTCCTGGTTGTCGACCGATAGTGCGGCATCGCCGGTCACGCCTTCCTGAAGACCGGTGTCGGCGAGCCTTGTCCCGGCAATGTCACGGATCTTTCCGACGGCATCGATGATCTTTTGATCGTCTGGCGATCCGCGGAAGTCGATGTTGACCAGCTGGATTCGCTCGTTCGGCGACAGCGTCTGCGGCCCCGCGGCGGTGCCGAGCACGCTCGGGATCTTGGCATCGGTGAGCTCTTGGGCGAGAGCTTCAACCTTCTGTTGATCCGTCGTGGTGAGTTTGCCACCGTCGGCGCGCTTCACGACGATGCTCGCTGATGTGTCGCCGCTGCCGGTTGCGAATGCGCTCGCGCCGACGTCCTGTGCCTTGATCGACTCGTACTTGCGCGGCAGAAAGTCCGACTGGTCGGTCTTGGTGATGTCGGCGATCGTCGGCGCGAACATCACGAGCGCAACGGTCGCGACTATCCATCCCGCGATGATCGGCCAGGGGTGGTTGACAGAAAACCGGCCTAGCTTGGCGAACACGCTCGGTCCCTCCCGATTGGTCAGCCGGTGTCCGGCTGGGCGTGGTCGAGCTGACTTACTTGCCGTACGGTAAGTTGCTGAGTTTACTTGCCGTACGGTAAGTAACGAAAGGGCTTGGACACGAGTTTCTGTGGATGTTCGGTACTTGTTCACAGCCCTGCCGGTTTGCGATCCTTCGTGCGCCAGGGTGGCAGGCCAGATCCCTCTGGGGTCATCGGGCGCCCGGCGCGTACCTAGGAGTTCAGATGATCGGCGAGAGGACCGAGGCAACCAGTGAGCGAATCCGCTCGGTGGCGGCCGAGCTTTTTGCCGAGAAGGGGTACGGCGAGACGAGCCTGCGCGAGATCGCGGAACGGCTCGGCATCACCAAGGCGGCGCTCTACTACCACTACCGGTCCAAGGAGCAGCTCCTCCAGGCGATCGTCCAACCCTTCTTCGACGACATCCGGGTCCTGGTCGGGCAAGCAGAGCAGGAGTTGCCCGACGGGCCGGCCCTGCGCTCGTTCTTCGAGGCCTATCTCGACATGCTGCTGCGGCATCGCGCGGTCTGTGCGCTGTTCCTCCGGGACGCGTCATCGATCGTGGCGATCGTGCCGCTGTACAAGGAGGCCCTCGATCTGACCAGGCGGTTGAACTCATCGATCGCCGGCCCGGACGCCACCGACGAGCAGCGGCTGCGCACCGCCGCGGCGTTCGAGGTGCTCGGTGTCGCCCTGCTGAGCTCCAGCTGGCTACCGGACATTCCCGACGACACCGTCAGAAAGACCCTGCTCGACGCCGCCGTCCGGGTTCTTGACGTCGAGGGCGAGGCGATCCAGGCCCGCGCAAACCTCACCAGCGCACCAGACGACTGACGCCCCGCATCGTAGAGTTGGCGCGTGCGAGATGTGGACAGGAGCATCGGCCTCTCTTACCGAGCGGCGATCCGCCTAGAGCCGTGGGGCTCCGGCGATCTTCCGCTGCTGGAGAAGTGTCTCGGCGATCCGGCGATGATGGCGCATCTTGGTGGCCCGGAGAGTGCAGAGAAGATCGCGGAACGCCAGGCCCTGTACGAGAAGCCCGACTCAAAGCAGTTCAAGATCGTCGATGAGGAGTCGGGCAAGAGCGTCGGCTGGGTCGGCTACTGGGAGCGCGAGTGGCGCGACGAGCCGGTCTATGAGATCGGCTGGTCGGTGATACCGGCCTTCCAGGGTCGTGGAATCGCTGGAGCGGCAGCAGCCGAGGCGATCGATCGAGCGAAGGCGGACGGAGAGCATCGGTTCTTGTACGCCTACCCGGCCGTGGACAACGCGCCGTCGAACGCCGTTTGCCGAAAGCTTGGCTTCACGCTTCTCGGCGTGACCGATTACGAATACCCGAAGGGCAACGTCCTGCGGTGCAACGACTGGCGTCTTGACCTCGTCGCCAGCGCGTAGCTAAAGCCCGCGGCCGGCCCGGCGCCCCGTCACGATCAGTCGTGCGCACGCTTGCCCCTGCCGGACCGGTACATCTGCAAGGCACGCGTACGCGCGCCTGATCGCGATGGTGACGGGTGGGCATTCCTCGATCCCAGCAGACATGAAGGGCACCTTCACCCCGACCTACCGGGTGAAGGTGCCCTCCATGCGAAAAGCGGTCAGGTCTCGCCGCCCGTTTCGCCGCGAGGTGCGGCCGTGACGTCCTGGAGCTGGTACTTGTCGACCGCGTCCCGCACGATCTCGGTGCTGATCTCGCCACGATCCGCGAGGGCCTGAAGAACCGCCACGGTGATCGACTGCGCATCGACGTGGAAGTGGCGCCTGAGTGCGCCGCGCGTGTCGGACATGCCGAAGCCGTCGGTCCCGAGCGACGCATAGTCTCCCGGCACCCAGGGCGCGATCTGATCCGGCACCGCCCGCATGAAGTCGCTGACGGCGACGGCGGGTCCCGGTGTGTTGGACAGGGTCCGGGTGATGTACGGCACCCGAGGCTGCTGCCCAGGGTTGAGGAGGTTCCATTCGTCGCAGGACAGCGCTTCGCGCCGTAGCTCGGTCCAGGACGTCGCCGACCAGACGTCCGCGGCGATCCCCCAGTCGGCTGCGAGCAGCTCCTGCGCGGTGAGCGCCCATTGCATTGCTGTACCGGACGCAAGGATCTGCGCCTTCGGCCCGTCTATCGCTGCCGGGGCCGGTTGGTAGCGGTAGAGACCACGCAGCAGCCCGTCAACGTCCAAACCCTCGGGCTCTGCCGGCTGGAGATACGGCTCGTTGTAGATGGTCAGGTAGTAGAAGACGTTCTCGCCGTTCGGGTGCTCCGGCGTCGAGCCGTACATCCGCTGTAGCGCGTCCTTCGTGATGTACGAGATCTCGTATGCCCAGGCCGGGTCGTACGTGACGCACGCCGGGTTCGTGGACGCGAGCAGGATCGAGTGGCCGTCCTCGTGTTGGAGCCCCTCGCCGTTCAGCGTGGTCCGCCCCGCCGTTGCTCCGAGCAGGAAACCGCGGCCAAGCTGGTCCCCGAACTCCCACATCGAGTCGCCGGTCCGCTGGAAGCCGAACATCGAATAGAAGATGTAGATCGGTATCATCGGCTCGCCATGGGTCGCGTACGACGTGCCGGCTGCGATGACAGAACCCATTGCTCCGGCCTCGCTGATGCCCTCGTGGAGCAGCTGGCCGTCGGTTGCTTCCTTGTACGACAGCAGCAGCTGGCGGTCGACTGCGTCGTATTGCTGCCCCTGCGGTGAGTAGATCTTCGCCGTCGGGAAGAGCGAGTCCATGCCGAAGGTCCGCGCCTCGTCCGGGATGATCGGTACGAACCGCTTGCCGATCGACGGGTCGCGCATCAGCTCCTTGAGCAGCCGTACGAAGGCCATCGTGGTGGCGACCTTCTGCTTGCCCGAGCCCTTCCGCAGCTCGCCGTACACCGAGTCGCCGGGAAGCTTCAGAGCCTTGCCGGCCACACGGCGCTCGGGCAGGAAGCCGCCCAGCTGGCGGCGTCGCTCCAGCATGTACTTGATCTCGTCGGACTCAGGTCCCGGGTGGTAGTAGGGCGGCAGCTCGGCCTCAAGCTCCGCATCGGAGATCGGCAGGTAGAGCCGGTCCCTGAACTCCTTGAGGTCGGCCTTGGTGAGCTTCTTCATCTGGTGCGTCGCGTTGCGCGCCTCGAAGCTGCGCAGCGTCCAGCCCTTGATGGTCTTCGCGAGGATGACCGTCGGCTGCCCGACATGCTCAGTGGCGGCTTTGAAGGCCGCGTAGACCTTGTGGTAGTCGTGTCCGCCGCGGGAGAGCCGCTTGAGGTCGTCGTCGCCGAGCGACTCCACCATCTTGCGCAGCCGCGGGTCGTCGCCGAAGAAGTTCTCGCGGATATAACTGCCGGACTCGACGGAGTAGGTCTGGAACTGCCCGTCCGGGGTGGTGTTCATCTTGTGGACGAGCGCCCCGTCCACGTCCTGCGCGAGCAGCGGATCCCAGTCGCGGCCCCAGATCACCTTGATCACGTTCCAGCCGGCGCCGCGGAAGTAAGACTCGAGCTCCTGGATGATCTTGCCGTTGCCGCGTACCGGCCCGTCGAGACGTTGCAGGTTGCAGTTGATCACAAAGGTGAGGTTGTCCAGCTCCTCACGGGCAGCCACGCCGATCGCCCCGAGCGACTCCGGCTCGTCCATCTCGCCGTCGCCGAGGAACGCCCAGACATGCTGGTCCGAGGTGTCCTTGATGCCGCGGTTCTTCAGATAGCGGTTGAACCGCGCCTGGTAGATCGCGCTCAGCGGGGACAACCCCATCGACACCGTTGGGAACTCCCAGAAGTCAGGCATCAGCCTGGGGTGCGGATAACTCGGCAGCCCGCCGCCGGGGTGCGACAGTTCTTGCCGGAAGCCATCGAGCTTGTCCGCGCTCAGCCTGCCCTCGAGAAATGCCCTGCCATAGATGCCGGGGGAGCCGTGACCCTGGATGAAGATCTGGTCGCCGCCGCCGGGGTGGTCCTTGCCGCGGAAGAAGTGGTTGAAGCCGACCTCGTACAAGCTCGCCGCTGAGGCGTAGGTCGCAATGTGACCGCCGACGCCGAGCTCGGGCCGGTTCGCGCGCGACACCATGATCGCGGCGTTCCATCTGATGTACGCCCGAATGCGCCGCTCGACGTACTCATCACCGGGGAACCAGGGCTCGCGTTCCGGCGGGATCGTGTTGATGTAGTCCGTGCTGCGCAGGCTCGGCACACCCACCTGGCGTTCCCGCGCGCGCTCCAGTAGGCGCAGCAGGAGATAACGGGCGCGCTGCCGCCCGCCGGATTCGACCACCGCGTCCAGCGACTCGAGCCACTCGCTGGTCTCGGTCGGGTCGATGTCGGGCAGCTGGCTCGGCAGTCCATCGCTGATGATCGAGAAGCGCTCTCGTCCAGAAGCCACGTGTGTTCCTTTGTCTTTCGCATTTGGTGGGGCGCCTTCGACACGATCTGGCGCCCCGTCGTGGTCCGTTCCCCTACATCGTCCCCCGTGATGGCGGTTGCCGTCACATCGGCGTATGCCCTACTGACGGGTAAGGAATGCCAGCGCCGTTGGCGTTCCCCCGCTCTCGGCTGCGCCGCAGGCAGGGCCGCCATATTTCCGCTACCTTTCGATCTTCGGGTTGCAAACGTCCGCGTCCTTCACAGGCAGGCCAAGTGCTGCCAATGTGGGAGAGCGCGGGAAAGGAGGTCCACGATGCGTGCGACAGTGGGCGATCGTCTGCATGTCCATGGAAACACCGTGGGCGAGCGCGACCGGATGGGTGAGATCGTCGAGGTACGGGGGTCAGATGGCGGACCGCCTTATGTCGTGAGATACGAAGACGGCCATGAGGGCCTGGTCTTTCCGGGACCGGATGCCGTCGTGGAGCCAGGGAGCAGTACGACCGCGTCATCGACTGATCAGATTGGCTGACGGGGCATCGGCCGCGGACTGACCGGGAGCGCAGCGCTCGCTTCACGCCGACGGGTTGACCCGGGGGTTCTGGCGGGCGGGGCGAGGCGGGAGACTGCCGGGATGGGCATGGACAGTCGCGTCGTCCGAGTGCATACCGGGCGGGCCGAGGCGACGTACAACCTGACCGGCGAATGCGAGGCATATCTCCGCGACGTCGCTGGCGGCGACGACGGGCTCCTGCACGTCTGGGTGCCGCATGCCACCGCCGGTCTTGCGATCATCGAGAGCGGCGCCGGCAGTGACATCGATCTGCTGGCGGCACTGCGCGACCTGCTGCCGGCGGATGACCGTTGGCGGCACCGGCACGGATCGCCGGGGCATGGTCGCGACCATGTGTTGCCTGCGTTCTTGCCACCGTTCGCGATGATCCCGGTGATCGGCGGCCGGATGGCGCTGGGCACGTGGCAGTCCGTCGTCCTGGTCGACACGAATACGGACAACCAAGATCGACAGGTCCGACTCAGTTTCCTCGCCGGCTGAGTGCTGGCAGCGAACGCGCGATCAGAGTGGCTGGCTCGCCGGAGCCTGGGTGATCGGCTGCTTGCAGGTGACGCGAAGTTCACGGTCACGAAACGGTATCCACAGATCCGCTGAGGTACTTGCCACAGTGCCCCTAACCTGTGTGGACTACCGGCCAAACAGCCTCGTCGGGGGACGAGGCGAAGAGTTGTGGAGGTTCTTCTGTGAGCGCTACCGCGGGTCCCGCGGATGTGGAGCGCAGCCTTGCCGGACGGCTTGGACTGTCGTCCGGTCAGATCGTCCAGGAGATCGGTTATGACGATGACTGCGACGACGCGCTCCGTGACTCGGTCGCGGCAGTCACCGGCAGCGAGCTTGTCGACGAAGAGTACGACGACGTCGTCGATGCAGTTCTGCTGTGGTGGCGAGACGGGGATGGCGATCTGGTGGACGCTCTTGTCGACGCGTTGACCACGCTCGCTGACGGGGGCATGATCTGGCTGCTCACGCCAAAGGCGGGACGCGACGGCCATGTCGAGCCCAGCGATATCGGGGAGGCCGCGCCAACTGCCGGCCTCGCTCAGACCAGCACGGTCAGTGCTGCGCCCGACTGGTCCGGCACCAGGCTAGTCACGCCCCGGTCCGCACGCGGGAGTAGACGCTAGGAGCCACTCGTTTGCGCCCCATTCCGCACCCCTCACGGAAGGATCATCGATGACGGTCGACGTCGGCGCGGAAGCACCCGACTTCGAACTGCGCGACCAACACGGACAACCCGTACGACTGTCCGATTTCCGTGGCAGCAAGAAGGTCGTCCTCGTGTTCTTTCCCTTCGCGTTCACCAGGGTCTGCACAGGGGAGATGTGCGCGTTGCGGGACGACCTACCGTCCTTCCAGAACGATGACGTACAAGTCCTCGCCCTCTCCTGCGACACGATGTTCACCCAGCGCGTGTACGCCGAAACGGAGGGCCTGCAGTTTCCTGTCCTGTCGGACTTCTGGCCGCACGGCGCGGTGGCGAGCACGTACGGCGTCTTCGACGATGCTCTCGGCTGCGCTATTCGGGGGACCTTCATCATCGACAGAGAGGGCCTCGTGCGCTGGAAGGTCGTACACGCCCTCCCTGATGCGCGAGACCAGTCCGAATACCTCAAGGTTCTCGCGGAGCTCTAGGAGGCCCTGCCCCGATGCCCTGCTACCGCTGTGGTGCCCGGCAAACCGACCCGGTCCGCGGACCGAGTCCATGGAAGCGCGGCGTTTACTCCGGTGCGCAGATCCTCATATGCCCTGATTGCCAGGAAGAGGGGGAGTGGCGGTCCGAGGTCGACCGGTGCCCGCGCTGCCAATCGATCGAGTTACTTCGCGTGTTAGGTGAGACCACCTGCCGCACGTGCGGGGCGACCTTGGAGGCCTCCGCGCCACTGGTGCCGGAGCCACGCCGACAGGGTGCGGGCGAGTCGTTGCGGCAGCCAGCGGCTGGGGCGCCGCCAGGTCTGTCCGACGAGGTCGCGGCGGCCCTCGACCGGATGTTCCCGCCTCACACTTCACGCTGGCGCTGAGGGCCTGGCGCGGTCGGCGCGAGTTCGCGCTCGGCCCGCCTCGCCGGGTCGGCTCGGGCATGCTCGGCCCGGGCATGTGTCCCGCCTACTCGTTCGGCCCGGGTACGCGTTCGGCTCGCGTACCCCTCGGCCCCGGTACGCGCGCTGGCCCGGGCAGGCTCGGCCCGCGTACCCGACACTTTCTCGGTAGGAAGCGGTCGTCAGGAGTGCCGATATCGCCTCCAACCGGGCGTCGCGCCCTTGATGATCGTGTCGGCAGCCAGCCAACGATTCGGGTTTCGCCCGCCGATCCCCACCACGTGAACTCCTTATCCAGGGCTAGTTGCTGGCTAATGCGGCGAATGTGGCATTTAGGCTGGTGAGAGCCAGTGTTGGCGGTGTTTCCTGAGAGGTGAGTCGCTGTCGCCGCTGGCCCGAGACTCCGGCGACAGCGGCTCCCAGAAGGCGACCGCTGCCACATGCAGACCGGGCGATGTGGTCGGCAAACTGATCACACAGCTACTCGCTCGGGCAAATCCGGCTGCCTGGCGGCCAGCTCTGCGAGACCGGCCTTCTCGATCTCCGAGACCGGTGAGATTATCTGTGAATCTGGGCGGAGGAGATTGCGCGTGGACATCGCCAAACTTGACAGCCTGCGGCTGTTCGACGGCCTGTCAGCACAACAACGCGAGCTGGTCGCGAATTACGCGATCGAGGTCGACGTTCCCGAAGGCAAGGTGCTGGTGCGCGACGGTGCCGTGGCATGGGATTTTTACGTGATTGAGGAGGGCAGCGCGGACGTTAGGCGCGGCGAGAAGATACTCGCGACCCTAGGCGCAGGGGATTTCTTCGGCGAGATGGGTGCAATGGCGTCCGACCAGAGACGGACGGCTAGCGTGGTGGCAACGTCGCCGATGAAGGCGATTAGGTTGACGACACAGCAATTGCGAAGGATTGCGGATGAGTCGCCTGACATCACCGAGCGTCTGCGCACCGCGATCGCCGACCGGGAGCAGCGTCTGCTCTAAGCCGTCGCCCTACCTGCACGCGGCCCGGAGGGGGGTCCAGACGCACGCGGACCGCGGGTGACGAAAGGCCAGGTCAGACGACCTGATCAGGAGACAACAAGATCGGGTCACCTGGGCGTATAGCTCAGTGGTAGAGCACCTCCCTTACAAGGAGGGGGTCGCTGGTTCGAACCCAGCTACGCCCACTGAAACACATCTGACCTGCAGGAATGCGGACAGAGATTACCGGTCGGACATGATCGCGGGGGATTTCAACGCTGTGCCCAGGAGCACTGATCACCGGCATGGGCTCGGGTTGTCCGCCGTGCCAGGCGCATTCAGTCGGTCGGTGGTGAGGGCGACGAGATCCATACGGTCGGCGGTGACGGCGGCATTCCACGTTTGATCGGTGGGACCGCTGTTCCC
>JBKPTD010000033.1:0-21692 GCA_046735375.1 Actinomycetota bacterium
TCCCGGCGCCGGCGAGCCTCCGCGCTGCGCAACTCGTCGATCAGCCGCCGCGACGCGATCCTGATCAGCCAGCCGCGAGGGTTGTCCGGGATGCCGGTCACCGGCCACTGCTGCGCCGCGGCGAACAGCGCCTCCTGAACCGCGTCCTCGGCAGCATCGAAGTGGCCATACCGCCGCACGAGCGCGCCGAGCACCTGCGGCGCAAGCTTGCGCAGCAGGTCCCCGGTCGGCGCCGCTGTGGTCATGCCACCGCTGGGGCTTCGTCGATGGGCCTGACAACGATGTCAGAGGGTGCCCAACCCGCAGGCAGCGGACACTGGTGAATACGCTTGGCGATCTCGGTCACCCGCTCGACGCTTGCGCAGTCCAGTACCCAATAGCCGGCGAGGACCTCTCGGGTCTCCCCATAGGGCCCGTCGGACACCACGGGCGCGCCGTCAGGACCCGCTGTGACGACCACCGACTTACTCGGCTCCCCCAGTCCTTGACCGTCGACGAACTCCCCGGACTCAGCCAAATCGTTGTTGATCGACTCCATGAACTGGAACATCGCCTGGAGGTCCTGCTGGCTCCAGGCCGGGCGGCCTTCTGACGGCTTGCCGTTCATCGCGTTGTAGTCGGCCTGGTTCCCGAAGATCATGACAAGGTACTTCGACATGCTCCTGCTCCTTTTCGGGTGGGGCACCCGGTCGGGTGCCTCTCGCAGGCGACGTCGGAGCAACGCGGACGCTCTCGACATCCAGCGAAAGATTCTTTCCCAGCCTGGCCGGGCTCTGTCGCGCTGGGTGTAAGCGCCCTAGTCACGAGGTCTCGTTCACGCTCGTTCCTGCCGTCTTCACACCACATCCGACGTTCTCGGGATCCGACGCTGCAGGCGCAGGGCCGTAGGCGATCAGCGCCGACAGCGAACCACGCTAGCGCCAGATCGTCCTCATGGCTGTCGTGATGGCGAACGGGTCCTCGCCGCGCTGTGCTGCGAGGATGCCGGCGCCGTCTGGCGTATGCGCGTACACAAGTCGGCTGGGCCCGACCCAGCGGCGCCAGGCCGCAAGGAAGGCCTCAGCCCGATCCCGGCGGGTGGCGAGGATGGTCGGTACGGCATGCCAGACCTCAGCGCCGCGGGAGCCGATGCCGAGTCCACGGCGTAGCGCAAGCCCCAACACCTGCGCTCCCGTGTGCGGCGGGTCGATGACTGCACGAGTGACCACATATCGCGGGTCGGCAAGCGGTGACAGCACCTCGTCCAACGCTTCTGCGAAGGCAACCGACTCCGCTTCAGTCGACCCCTGCAGCGTGGCGCCGTAGGTGCCATCGCTCATCGCAGTCACCTCCACGGCACTCGCTCCGTCCGCCGTCACACCCGCCCGATGCAGGCCCTCAGCCACGGCCGCTGCGAGGTTTGCAAGACCGTTCGACCGGTCCATCGAGCGCAGCCGGGCCATCGTGAGGACCCCACCAGCTGCGACGTAGCCGACAGCTGCGGGCACGACCGCCAGCGGCACGAGTGGCAGCGACGCAAGCAGCCCCGCTACTAGACCGGCAGCACCGAGCGCGGCCGCGGCGGTCCCGGGCCAGACCTGTGAGGCCGGCGGGCTGCGCCATACGGGCGCCACCGCGTCGAGCTCTCGGCCGGTGAGGCCGACCTGCCTGCTGGAGCGAATGCGGATAGTCCGATACGCGACGTCCTCGTACGGCTCGTTGATCCGCCACATCTTCCGGGCGCCGGCGCGGTCCATCGCCCGTGCCCGCATGCGGGTGTTCATCTCAGGGAACTCGGTCGGCGGCGGTGGACCGTACGGCGATAGTCCTGAGTCGACATGACCAACGCCGGATGTGATCTGGCCGTCGCCGTCCGGCGCGAAGAAGCCGTCATGCTTGACCACGAATCGGGCGTAATCCGTGGCACCCTTGGGGTGGTCATCAGCGACGGTGACCACGGTCCACGTGTTCGCGACCTTCGCGTCCCAGTTCGGGTCCAGCCTGACTGCCCGACCGCGAAGCTGTACGACCGCCGTGGAGGTCGTCGCCGTCGTGAGGTCGATGACGACGTTCACCCGCTTCGCATCCCAGCCCTCGCCGAGCAGCCCCCGAGTGCCGACGAGGACGTGCGACTCTCCCTCCTCGAAGAACCGCGTGACGAGGGCGACCGCCTGCCTGGTAATCCAGCGTCCGTCGATCTGAACCGGAGCTGCAGCATCCTCCGCCACAGCAGGTGCGATGCCGACATCGACGCTCGGCGCCTGCGTACGCAGCCAGGCAATGAAGCGCCGCGCCGTGTCCAGGGAGCAGGCGACCGTACGCGCTGTTATCAGAATGGGCTGGAGGGCTGCGGTCGTCGGATCGCGAACCAGCCGCTCGAGCACGAGGGATGCGGAACCGGCGTCCTTCGCAAGGACATGCCGGAGGCTCGCCGAGACCTGCGCGCTCGCCCGCTCGTGGTCGCTAATGACCACCGCTCGCAACCGTTCACCGAGCGCCGCATGCTCGACGCCGAGAATGTCGAGCACGGCCGTCGCCTTGGCCGCCGATCGGGCGAGGACGCGCTCGACGGGGCTCCGGCCCGCCCGTACCCCACGCCGAATTACCTGGTAGCCGACCGACGGTAGGGCGTGGCGCAGCCGATCGAGCGCGAAAAGGTCTCGTTCCTCGGTCGAGGAGGCGAGGCGGTGACGTACCCAGTCACCGATCAATGCCGCCCAGTCCTCGGCATTTGGTGCTCGGCGGTGCTCCTCCCGTATTCGCGCGCCAGGCGGCAGGTCGAGCAGTCCCGCTACATGCAGCCGGATCGCGGCGGCGGCAAGGTCGGGCTCCCGGCGTTCCATCTCCTCCCACCGAACCGGCACAAGGCTCCCCTGTACGGCCCGCTGCACGAAGCGCGTGTCGCACCACGCGAGGAACGGCACGCTGCCGAAGTCCTCGGCAAGGAGATCGGTAACCAGCTCAGCGAAGCGCTCGGCCTCCGCTTTGATGTACTCGCGCTCTGCCGCCGTGGGCTCCGTGAGCAGGGCGAGCTCTTGGTACGGCGCGATGTACCCACTCTTGACCACGGCCGGGGTGGACGCGGAGTAGGTGATGTCGCCAAAGAGCTCCTGGACGATCTCGTGCTCAGCGGGGGTCAACCTGCTCGCAGGAGTGGCCGTCAGGCCGATCACGACAACCCTGTCCGGCTTGTCCCCGGAGATGTAGTCAACAAGCTCGACGAGCAGCCGTCCCCACACATCGAGCAGGTGGTGGCACTCGTCGAGAACGATCGTCCACGGCCCACCGCTGCGCAGCCGCTCGACCAGAGCGCGGCCGTTGTCGTGGAGCCGGGTGAGCAGAGGTTCGCCGGCCGCTGGGGCTCGGCGGCCATCGTCGTCGACCTCGTCCTCTGGGTCAAAGATCGCCACGGACTGGTAGGTCAGAACGGTCAGTGGTGTCGGGAGATGACGACCCGCACTCGACTCGATGCCCGAGTGGCGAAAGTCGCTCCACGCCGCCAGCCATTGGCCCTGGATGGCGGTGTTCGGGCACAGCACAACCGTGTCCCGACCGAGCCGACGCGCGATCTCGAGGCCGAGGTGAGTCTTTCCGGCGCCAGGCGGCAGCACGATGTAGTGGTTGTGGTCGGCCCGGTCCTGGCTGGCCTCGAAAGCCGCCAGCGCCTCAGACTGATGCCGTCGCCACCGATGGACGAACCGTCCGTCCTCCCACATGCGCCGCGATGATGTCAGACACGATACGAACGCGATGAGGCGGGCGGTCGGACCGAAGCTGCCAGCGACCTACCCCCCGCGTTCGTGACCGTGGCGAGAGGTCAGTGACCGCAGGCGCAGGCTCCGCCGCCGCAGCAGCCTCCGCCTGAAGCAGCGAGCGGAGCGGACGACCCGGCCCGGCCGGTCAGGGCCACCGCGGAGAGCAGCTTGACCGTGTCGTCGTGCCCCTCGGGGCAAACGACCGGCACGTTGGGTTCGGTCATCGAACGGGAGATCTCGAAGGTGGCACCGCAGGCGCGGCATCGGTAGTCGTACCTCGGCATGCCACTCAGGATAATGCGAACGCGGCGACCAGCGGCGCCATGTCCCTACCCGCGCGAGATACGACTCAGGTGATCTTTCGACCCGAGCTGACCGGGCGGCCCGATGCCCGATCGATTTCAGCCCCGGCGCGCGCGGGCAAGCTGCGGCGAGTCTTCCGCGGAAGACTCCCGAACCCGCAGAGCGGCAGGTTCTACAGCCGCCCAGGTAGTGGCGGATTGAAGTGGAGCGGGATCGACTCGCTCTTGTCGACGTCGTCTGGCCAGGTCGCTGTCGTGGTGTAGTGCCTGCCGTTGAGGTCCAGGTCGACGAGCAGCGCGTACGGCGGCCGGCCGATCTCTTCGAGAACCCGACCGTTCGGCGCCGCCGCGCTGAGCGCGATGTTGCCACAGTCGTGGCCGCGGTTCTCGCTCGCCACCGCGGTGAGGTTGTACGTCGAGCGGCGGCCGTCGTCCGAGGTGATGGTCAGGCGGGCGTGAGGCCGTTGGGGAGTGATCCGGAGATACGTCGCCACGAGGTCGAAGCTGGTGGCATCAGGTTCGCCGCCATGGGCAGAGAACGTCGTCAGCGATGCGACGGGCGCCGGGCTCGGCCGGTCGGCACTGGTCTGGACGGCGAACGATACCTCGACGTCCCCTTGCGGACCGCGGCCGAAGAGCTGAACGGCATACCTGCCTTGTGGTCCGGCCAGTGCGATGTGCCAGGTGCGCCCGTCCACCTGCCGGACCGCTGCTGGAAATGCCTCGGCGCACTCGTGCTGTGCAGCCTGGGAGCTCGCCTGGAACGCCCAACCGTCCACCGCGAAGGCCACCCTGATCTCACCGGAGACCACGCCCAGGTCGGGCAGCGGATTCGGCTGGGCACCGTCGACGCAGTGGCTGGCGCTGGCGGAACCCGCGCTTTGGGCGGTCCAGCAGTACGTACCCGGACGCAGCGAGACCTGCTTGCCGGCGGACGAGACGATCACGGGCGGGGGTTCGCTGCTTGTGCTCGGCTCAATGGACTGGGTCGACCGGCCCGGCCCGACCTTTTCGGCGGATCCGCCGCCGCTCACTTCAGAACCGCAGCCGGTGACCAGCGCAGCCGCGAGAAGCATCGTAAGACCACTCGCGAGAAGAGCAAGCACTCTGCCCGCTCTGTGGCGCATTCCAGGGCCCCCTGCTCAAACCGACCGCCCGTCAGACGGTCCTCATGCCGTGAAGGTTCCACGCGGGATACACCTAGCAACCGACCGCATCCAGATCGTGACGTACCGGCCGCCCGCACCCGTCTCACAAGATCGTCAATGCTGTCTCACAAGATCGTCAGCCCCGATGGAATCGCACCAGCGAGGCGGTCGTCTCAACCAGTTCATAGCCGGAACACAGGGTGGGCACAGCGGCGGCCGCGACCCTGAGCCGGTGATGAGTGTCGACAGCGAGCGTGCGCACGGATTCACCGCCGTCCGCGCCGCCCGGGAGTGGACCAGAGCGGACGGTGCACCGGTCCGCGTCCTGATCGTCGACGATGAGGTCAGCGTGACGGAGGTGCTGGCCATGGCCTTCCGAGACGACGGATGGGACGTTGCGATCGCGGGAAGCGGGCATGCTGCGATGCGCGCCGCTCAGGAGTTCCATCCGGACGCTGTCGTCCTGGACGTCGTGCTCCCGGATTGTGGCGGGATGGAGGTGCTGCGCCGGTTGCGCGCCCACTCGCCACAGGTGTGCGTCCTGTTCCTCTCGGCGCGCGCTGAGGCCGCGGACCGGATTGCGGGCATTTCTGCTGGCGCCGATGATTACCTGACCAAGCCGTTCAGCCTTGAAGAGGTGGTCGCCCGGCTTCGCGGCCTGCTCCGCCGATCCGGGCTGGCCCAGGCCCGCGACGGGGATCACCACCTCGCGGTCGCGGACCTCACTATGTACGAGGCCGCGTACGAGGTCCGGCGTGCAGGTGACCTGATCGATCTCACCCCGACGGAGTTCGAGGTACTTCGCCTGCTCATGCGCAACTCCCGTCGCGTGCTGTCGAAGGCTCAGATCCTCGACCGAGTCTGGGACGACGACTTCGGCGTACAAGAGCACGTCGTCGAGCTCTGTATCAGCAATCTGCGCAGGAAGATCGACGCCGGCAGGAAGCCCCTGATCCACACTGTGCGTGGCGTGGGCTACATCCTGAAACCACCATTGAGATAACCCGGCAAGCTCCTCGCACAGAGGGAATCGAGAGCTTCGCGACCCAGCATCGTCTCGAACGGCCGTCGTCCGAAGGCGGCTACAAGAAGGAGGAGACGATGCACGAAAACCAGCCCACCGAGAGCCCTCGCCGGCGCAGGAAGCTGCTCAGCGCCGCCGGGCTGCTGGCCGCCGGGGCGGTGGCCGGCGGTGTCCTCGCCAGCAACCTCACGGCCTCGGCCGACGACAACAGCTCGTCCGGTTCGACTGCGCCACCGTCGGCGAGCAGCCCCTCGCGCCCACCTGCCGGGAAACCCGGTGGTGCGACACCGGTGCGCTCCGACGAGAAGGCCCTGACCGGTAGTGACGCTGACAAGGTGCGAGCGGCGGCGCTCGATGCGGTTCCCGGCGGGACCGTCTATCGAGTCGAGACCGATGCGGACGGCGACGCGTATGAGGCGCACATGACGAAGTCCGACGGCTCGCTGGTCACGGTGAAGTTCGACCAGGACTTCACCGTGACCGGCGTGGAGGACGGGATGGGGCGCGGCGGCCGTGCGCCGGATGACTCGCAAGGGTCGGGGAGCGGCTCGGGGAGCCAAGCGCCTCGATAAGCCGTGTCGCGCCGGCCGGGTCGGCCATGCGCAAGCCGCCCTCACCTCGGCCGCGGCATGGCCTCACGCAGAGCCGGACCCTGGCGGCGCAGAAGAGCGCATGGTGCTCCGGGATTCGCGGAGCACCATGCCCTTTCGTCAACCGCATACCTGGAACGAGGTTGCCCTCGCTCAGGTGCTCAGCGAGGCCGCGGCGAACTCTGGCGCCGGCGCAGGCGGACTGACCTGCCGCCGTCGCCACCTCATCGGTCGGCGGTCACTCGACCTGGCCAAAGGCCTTAATCTCGGCTTCCTCCTCGGCAGAAAGCGCCCGCGGCGTCTCGCCCTTGGCAACCTTCTCGCTCTGTACCTGGTGCCTGATCTCGTCGACGATCTCCGGATTCGCCAGGGTTGTCACGTCGCCCACATCCGCGAAG
The DNA here is from genome assembly GCA_046735375.1 of Actinomycetota bacterium. GTDB lineage: Bacteria > Actinomycetota > Actinomycetes > JAKEEW01 > JAKEEW01 > DASYTV01. Next base: position 7,197 of record JBKPTD010000033.1, read on the forward strand.
TTGGAGATGGACGCGACCACGCGGCGCATGATCTTGCCTGACCGGGTCTTGGGCATATCGGGCACGATCCATACGGTCTTGGGCCGCGCGATCTTGCCGATCTCCGTCTCGATTGCGGCGACCACCTTCTTGGCGATGTCGTCTGACGGCTGGATCCCAGGTTTGAGCGATATGTACATCTCCACCGCCCGCCCCCGCAGCTCGTCCACGACGGGTACGGCCGCCGCCTCCGCCACCTCGTCGACCGTGATGGCGGCGGACTCGAGCTCCTTGGTTCCCAGCCGGTGGCCGGCGACGTTGATGACGTCATCGACCCGGCCGAGGATACGGAAGTATCCATCAGCAGCCTGGACGGCGCCGTCACCGGCGAAGTACGGCCAGTCGTGCCAGTCCGTGCTGTTCTCGTCCTTGCAGTACTTCCTGTAGTAGACGTCGACGAAGCGCTCCGGTTGTCCCCAGATGGTCTGGAAAATGCCCGGCCAGGGATTGCGGATGCAGATATTGCCCGCGCGACCGCTCCCGGCCTCCACGACCTTGCCCTCCTCGTCGTAGATGGTCGGGTAGACACCGAGCACTCCAGGACCGCAGCTGCCCGGCTTCATTGGTTCGAGCGCCGGCAGCGTGCTGCCGAGGAAGCCACCGTTCTCCGTCTGCCACCACGTATCCACGATCACCGCCTCGCCCTTGCCGACGCTGCGGTAGTACCACCGCCACACATCCGGCTCGATCGGCTCGCCCACCGTCGTCATGTGCTTGAAGCGGTAGTTGTACTTCGCCGGCTCGTCAGGCCCGAGCTTGCGCAACATCCGGATCGATGTCGGCGCCGTGTGGAAGATGTTCACTCCGAGCCGCTCGGCGATCCGCCACGGACGGCCGGCGTCGGGGAAGGTAGGAACCCCCTCGTAAATGACGCTGGTCGTGCCCAGCGAGAGTGGGCCATAGACGATGTACGAATGGCCGGTGATCCAGCCGATGTCGGCCATGCACCAGTACGTGTCGTCGGGGTGGATGTCCTGGTAGTACTTCGACGTGCCCGCTACGTAGGACAGGTAGCCGCCGGTGCTGTGCTGGGCGCCCTTCGGCCTGCCGGTCGTACCGCTCGTGTACATCAGGAAGAGGGGCGCTTCGGCTGGCATCGACACCGGCTCGACGGTCGCACCTCGATAGTCCCCGATCAACTCGTCGACGAAGAAGTCGCGGCCCTGGACCATCGGCTTGGCCGACGAGTACTGGCCGGGAAAACGCCGCCACACGAGGACCTTGTCGACCTGCTGTCCTGCCTTAGCCGCCGCTTCGACGGCCTCGTCCGCCTTGATCTTGTGGTCGACCAGCTCTCCGTTCCGGTAGTAGGCATCCATCGTGACCAGGATTCGGCTCCCCGAGTCTGCGATGCGGTCGCCACAGGCTGCCCCGCTGAAGCCGCCGAAGACCTCGGAGTGGATGACACCGAGGCGAGCGCAGGCGAGCATCGCGACCGGCAACTCGGGAACCATCGGCAGGTGGAAGGTCACGCGTTCGCCGGTCTTGACGCCGCCGAAGTCACTGAGCAAGGCGGCAAACTCGTTCACGCGCCGATAGAGCTCTTGGTAGGTCACCGGCACCGGGTTGTCAGCTTCCGGCTCCGGCACCCAGATGAGCGCCGCCTTGTTCCTGTTCGTGGCCAGGTGCCGATCGACACAGTTGTACGACGCGTTCAGCCGCCCGCCGACGAACCACTTCCAGAATGGCGGGTTGCCCGTGTCCAGCGTCGTGTGCCAGTAGGCGTCCCATGACAGCAGGTCGGCGTATTCCTTGAAGCAATCGGGGAAGCGGTCCTCGCTGAATCTTTCCCGGATACTCGGATCGGCCGCGTTAGCCTGCGCGATGAACGTCGTCGGAGGGAAGAATTTCTCCTCCTCGCGCCAGTGAACGGCGATCTGCGCCTCCGAGACCTGGAATTCTTGCTCCACAGTCATGAGGTCTCCCTCTTTGTGCTCCAACAGGATGGGGCCACGGGCCGCGGCTTAGGCAGGAGTGTGCCTCAGCCGGCGGTCGGTTGGTCACGACGTTATCCCTGACCGCCTGCCAGTTGCGCCGGACCCTCTGTGGCCCGTGTGACGTGGTCAGTGCTGCGGCATCGGAGTACGGCTGGGAGCCCGGTCAGCTGTCGGCGGTCGACTGGAAAACGGCGAGCCGACCGGGAGGATCCGTCTGCCGGTGATCCCGTTGATGACCCCTGCGGCGGATGCGTACCACGCGACGGCGGCGGTGGCGATGCCCACGTACCCGCCGATCTTGATCGTCTCCGTGTTGCTGGAGAGGTTCCCGACGGCCAGGACGATCTCGGTCGCCTGAAGGGTGAGGAAGACCAAGAACACCGCCATGTTGACCTGTGTGGCCCACAGGAGCACGTAGAAGTTGAAGATCGCGAACGCAAGGAGAATCCAGCCAAGGTCGTTGTCCACCTGGACCGGCGTCGCCGAGCGGGGCACGGTACGGACGTAGAGCGCTAGCCCAATCCAGAAGGCCCCGTACGTCAAGAACGCGGTCGCGCCGAAGACGTTGCGGTTGCGGAACTTGCGGATGCTGCTCATGAGCAACCTCGTCGTCGAAGTACCGCCACGACCACACTAGCTCGAAGGTTGGCTCTTGCAACGATTAGCTTGTCGTCGGCGACCCCACTCAATGACGGTCTACGGTGCCGGGGCGCGGGTAGCAGACGTCGGCTCGACCAGGAGGACCATCCGACGCAGCAGATCGGCCAGCTGCACTTGCTCGGACCGGTTCAGTGCCGCGATGATCCGGTCTTCCTCGTCTCCCTGGTCCCCCATCGCCTCACGCCAAGCAGCGTGCCCGGCATCGGTGAGCTCGACGATCACCTTCCGCCGGTCGCCCGGCGGCGGGAGCCGTCGGATGTACCCCCGCCGCTCCAGCGCATCCAGCCGACCGGTCACGGCGGCGGGCGACATCCTCATTGCGACCGCAAGCTCACTCGGATGCGCCTGGTAAGGCGCACCCCGTCCGACCAGCGTGTGCAGGGTGTCGTATTCGAAGTCCTGCAGGTTATGCGCGCCCAGCGCGGCCTGCTTGGTCCGCCTCAGGTGCTTGACCAGCACCTGCATCCTGGTCACCACGCCTTCGGTGACGGGATCGAGTTCCGGGATTTCGGTCAGCCAATGCGCAACGTGCTCGTCGACCGAGTCATGAGGCTCCACGACGACAAGTATGACACAGATACTTAGCTGATTGATTATTCGTTGACAAATCTTTCGGTGCCAAATTAACTTGCTTGTGTGACTCGCATTCTTGGCCGCCTCACAGCGCCGCTCACCGCCGGTCCGTTGCGCCTGCGCAACTTCCGGATCTTCTTCGCCGGGCGTGTGATCGACTCTCTCGGCGATGGGATCGTCCCCGCCGCACTCACCCTCGCGATCATCCGTGCGACGGGCTCTGCCAGCGCGCTGGCGCTCGTCCTCGGCTGCGCACTTGTCCCCCGGCTGTTGCTGCTGCCGCTCGGCGGGGTCGCGGCCGACAGGCTGCAGCCGCGTCGTGTCGGGCTCGTCACGGACCTCGTGCGGGGGGCCGCCCAACTCGCCGTCGGTCTCGAGCTTCTCGCCAAGGATCACCCCAGCCTTACTCATATTGCGATCGCGTCTGCCGTCGGCGGAGCAGCATCGGCATTTGGGCTGCCGACGGCCTCACCCCTGGTCGCGGCGACCGTGCCCGACCATGGGTCAGACCGGCAGCAGGCCAACGCACTGATGGGTATCGCTCGTAGTGCGACCAACCTCCTTGGACCCGCGCTCGCCGGTGTGCTGATCCTGACCGCTGGGCCGGGCTGGGCGTTCATCCTGGACGCCGCGACATTCGCGGTCGGCGCCGCAACCCTCGCCGTCATTCGGACCGCGCACGTCGCGATAGCGGCGCAGTCGCTGCGAGCCGATCTGATCGTTGGCTGGGCCGAGGTGCGCGCCCGCACCTGGTACTGGACCAGCCTCATCGCCCACGCCTGCTGGAACTTCGCGGCGGGCGTGCTCCTCACGCTCGGACCGCTCATCGCCGTCGAGGAACTGGGCGGCGAGGCGGTCTGGGTGGCGGTCCTGCAGGCAGGCGCCATCGGGGTGCTCGTTGGCTCACTGCTTGCGGCGAAGCTACGCCCGCGCCGGCCAATCCTCGTTGCCAACCTCGGCTTGGCGCTCTACGCCGCGCCGCTGATCCTGCTCGCGGTTACCGCACCCGCCCCGTGGCTGGTCGGCGCCTCTGCCGTCGCACTCACCGCACTCGGTTTCCTCAACCCGGTGTGGGAAACCGCCGTGCAGCGGCGGGTGCCCAGCCACGTGCTGGCCCGGGTGAGCGCCTACGACTGGCTGGTTTCGCTGGCCGCCATGCCCCTGGGGTACGCACTGGGCCCCACGCTCGCCGACGCGGCCGGACCCGGGCTGCCGCTCGTCGGCGCGGCCGTCCTCGTCGCGGTGAGCGCCATCGGCACCGCCGCGGTACGTGACGTACGCAACCTCGAGGGCGCTCCCGCCCCGGAGGCAGTCGTCCATCCCGAGACAAACCCCGCCAGCGCACGAGAGGTGGAGCCGGTCAGCATGTGAGGCCGCCGTTCACCCGAAGGCGTCCTAGGTGGCCGCGGCGGCATCGCAGGCGCGGGCGCGCAGGGCACGTGACACCGCGTCGCGCGCCTCGACGACCTGGCGGACGAGCACCGGTGACAGGTCGGGTGTGGCCAGGAAGGCATCCGTGCGATCCAGCGTCGACTGCTCGATCCGCCAGCGAGGGTAGAGCAGCGGCGTCACTACCAGCTGTGCAGTCGCCGATGCGCGAGCGAAGAAGTCCGGGATTGACGCGAAGTACCGCTCAACAAAGGGTTCGAGCACATCGGACTGGTCCGGCTGGACAAAGCCGAAGGCGGTCGCCGTCTGGATCGCGTTCGTCACCTCCACCTCCTCGAACGCCTTGGCCCACGCTGCCGCTTTCGCCTCTGCTGTCGGCAGCGCGGCCGTCGCTGTGGCCGCCTTCTCCTCGCCCTGCGTCGTCGTGTCACGGGTCAGCTCGGCGTCGATGTCAGCCGCGCTGATGAGTCCGGACGACGCCAGCCGGGTGACGGCTCGCCAGCGCAGGTCCGGGTCGACCGTCAAGCCGTCGACGACGGTCTCGCCGGTCAGCAGTCCACGGACGAACGACAGGTCTTCCTCGCTGACGGCCGACCAGGCGAGAGCGCGTACCCAGGCGAGCTGGTGATCGCTGCCGGGCTCAGCGGTTGCAAGCAGCTCACGCATCCGTGCGGCCATCATCGCAAGGCCCACTGGCCGCCAGGCAGGATCCGCGTACTCGTCCAGTGCGGTCGCCACCCGGCGCCCCAGTAGCGCGTCGACGACCGCGATGTCGTTTTCGCCACCCACACCACCGAGCACCATCGCGACGTACTCACGCGCTGGCATCTCGCCGTCGCGGACCATGTCCCACGCCGACATCCAGCACAACGCTCGGGGAAGGGACGACTCCAGCGAGGAAACGGAGTTCACGGCGGTCCCGAGCGACACGGGATCGAGGCGAATCTTGGCGTAGGTGAGGTCATCGTCGTTAAGCAGAATCAGGTCACCCCGCGGGACACCGATGAGGTCGGGAACCTCGGTCCGGTCGCCCGACACGTCCAGTTCGACGCGATGACGCCTAACCAAACGAGTGGCATCATCCGAGCCCACGGCATCGCCGCGCCCGCCGGCCGGTGTCTTGTCATACACGCCGACGGCGATTCGGTGCGTCCGCAACGTCGGCCAGGCGGGATCGGCCTCTTGAAGCACGGCGAACGATGTGATGACGCCATCGCTGTCGACCAGCAGCGACGGGCGAAGCGTATTCACGCCGGCTGTCGACAGCCACGCCCTCGCCCAGGCACTCATGTCCCGGCCGGATGTCTCCTCGAGCGCGGCGAGCAGGTCGGCGAGCGTCGTGTTGCCCCACGCATGCTGCTTGAAGTAGTGCCTGAGACCGGCGAAGAACTCGTCATAACCGACGTAGGCCGCGAGCTGCTTGAGCACCGATGCGCCCTTGGCGTATGCAATGCCGTCGAAATTCGCCCACACCTGGTCCAGGTCGGCGATGTCCGCGACCACCGGATGGGTCGAGGGCAGCTGGTCTTGTACGTAGCCCAACGCCTTCCAGCGGTTGACGAAATGCGTCCACGCCTCGCTCCAGCGGGTCGCGGAGGTCAGTCCAACCGCGGCCGCGTACGTCGCGAACGACTCGTTCAGCCACAGGTCGTCCCACCAGCGCATGGTGACCAGGTCGCCGAACCACATGTGCGCCATCTCGTGCAGGATCACCTCGCCTCGGTCCTGGCGAGCGGTGTCCGTGACCTTCGACCGGAAGACGAACTCGTCGCGGAAGACCACGCATCCTGCGTTCTCCATCGCGCCCGCGTTGTATTCCGGCACGAAGAGCTGGTCGTATTTCTCGAATGGATAAGGGAAGTCGAACGCAGCGGTGAAGAAGTCGAAGCCCTGCTTCGTGATCTCGAAGATCTCGTCCGGATCGAGGTATTCCGCCAGCGACTTGCGGCAGAACAGGCCAAGAGGGATCACCTTCCCGCCGACCTGATGGGCGTCACGGACGACGTAGTAGGGCCCGGCAACGAGCGCCGTGATGTAGGTGGAGATGCGCGGCGTTGGCTCGAATACCCAGCGCGCCCGACGAGGTGAACCATCGCCCGACGGCTCGGCGTTGTCCCCGGCAGTCGCCAGCGGCACTGGCTCCGGCGTCGGCGAGTTCGATATCACCTGCCAGTCGGCCGGAGCCGTGACGCTGAGTCGCCAGGTGCCCTTGAGGTCGGGCTGCTCGAAGGTGGCGTACATCGTCCGGGCGTTTGGGACCTCGAACTGCGAGTAGAGATAGACCTCACCGTCCGCGGGGTCCAGAGCGCGGTGCAATCCCTCGCCAGTGCGCACATAGGCGCAATCGGCGACGACCTTGACCGCGTTGGTGTCGGCCAGCTGATCGAGGACGATCCGCCCGTCGGCGTACACAGTCGCCGGTTCAAGCTCGCGCCCGTTCAGCACGATCTCGTGAACCCGGGGGGCTATGAGATCGAGGAAGGTCGAAGCGCCAGGGGTCGTACAACTGAAGCTGATCTCCGTCACTGACCGGAAGGTCTCTGGCCCGGTCGTCAGGTCAAGATCAACGTCGTACGAGTCAACGCGCAGCAGTTCGGCCCGCTCGGCGGCCTCGATCCTCGTCAGGTTGGTCCCCGGCACGCTGTGCTCCCTCTGTCTGCCGTCATCGTCGACGGTCGTGGCCGACGACGCAGCGGTCGTCGTGCGATCCCCCGCGACTGTCCCTTATCGACCGCCTCGCTGTGGCCAGCATATGAGCCAGATGAGGACCGACCTCCTGGCGATAGGTTCATCATGCAGGCGGCGGCCTCAGCACATCTGACACGACTGGACCGGGTGAACAAGGGGGTACCGGTGTGAGCACGCAGCGGACGCTGCTGGTGACAGTCACCGGGCGCGACCGGCCAGGCGTGACCTCGGCGCTGTTCGACGTGCTCGCCAGCCATCCCGTCGAGGTCGTCGACGTTGAGCAGGTGGTGATCCGGGGACGGCTGGTTCTCGGCGTGCTCGTGACCGCGCCGCAGACCGAGGGGGCGCTGCGTGCGGAGCTCACAGGGGCGGCGCGAGACCTCGGGATGGACGTCGAGATCGTGTCGGGGACCGGAGACGCGCCGCCGCGCGCCGCGGGCCGCCTGCACGTGACAGTCATCGGCGACCCGATGCGGCCGGCGGCCGTTGGCGCCATCGCCGCCGTCATCGCGTCCTGCGGCGCGAACATCGACCGGATCGTGCGGCTCTCCCGCCGACCGGTGACCAGCCTGGAGCTCGACGTGTCGGGCGCCGACCCGGCCTTGCTACGGGCCGCGCTCGCCGCCGAGGCAGCCCGCCGCCGAGTCGATGTGGCCGTACAGCCGTCGGGCCTGAACCGGCGCACGAAGCGGCTGGTCGTGATGGATGTCGACTCGACACTGATACAGGGCGAGGTCATCGAGCGGCTGGCTGCGTACAAGGGATGCGCCGACGAGGTGGCCGGCATAACGACCGCCGCGATGCGCGGCGAGATCGATTTCGAGACCGCGCTGCGCAGGCGCGTCGCGTTGCTCGAAGGCCTGGAAGAGTCAGCACTCGACAAGGTGCGCTCCTCACTCAAGCTGATGCCTGGTGCGCGCACCCTCGTCCGTGTTCTGCAACGCCTCGACCACCGCATCGGCATCGTCTCCGGCGGATTCACCCAGATCACCGACGTGCTGGTCGTGGAGCTCGGCCTGGACTACGCCGCAGCCAATACCCTCGAAGTCGTCGGCGGCCGGCTCACCGGGCGCCTGCTGGGACCGGTTGTCGACCGGGCGGGAAAGGCCGAGGCGCTGCGGCGCTTTGCGGCCGACGCCGGGGTGCCCCTCTCCCAAACGGTCGCAATTGGCGACGGTGCGAACGACCTTGACATGATCGCCACCGCCGGGCTCGGGGTAGCCTTCAACGCCAAGCCTGCCGTCCGCGAGCAGGCGCATACCACGGTGAATGTGCCCTACCTCGATGTGATCCTGCTTCTCCTCGGCATCCCTCGAGCCGAGGTCGACGAGGTCGACGAACAGTGACAGGCCCGGCGCCGAATTGCGTGACGAACCGCTGCTAGAGCGCTAGCCTCACCGGGCGGTACGCCCGGCATCTCGGCACGAGGCCCCACGCCGGAGGCGGCAATGCGTCCGGCGGACAAGCACGAGCGGAGGAGGACCGACTGATGCGGATCAAGCTCGCCGGCGTGTTCGTCGACGACCAGGACAAAGCGCTCGCGTTCTATACGAGCGTCCTCGGTTTCCAGAAGAAGGACGATGCGCCGTATTCCGAGACTGCGCGCTGGCTCACCGTGGTGGCGCCGGAGGATCCGGACGGTACCGAGCTGCTCCTTGGCGTGCCGAGTGATGCCGCCAGGGACTTCCAGAAGGCGCAGCGAGAAATCGGCGCACCCGCCACCTCATTCAGCACGGATGACATCGACCGCGACTACCAGGCGCTCAGGCAAAAGGGCGTCAGCTTCGTGATGGAGCCGACGAAGATGGACTACGGCGGCACCGACGCGGTGTTCGACGACACCTGCGGAAACTTGATCAATCTTCACCAAGACTGACGCATCGGTCGGGGCGTTGAGCGGCCCGCCCGGTCGCTTGTCGCCTGGCAGGATTGTTTGTGGCGACGCGTCCGCCCGATGTCACGCGGACAGGGCACTCTGCCACAGGCCGACGATGTTGCCCTCGGGATCTGAGAAATAGGCGGAGAAGCCCATCCCGCCGACGTCTTGCTTGTCGACGACCGTCTTGCCGCCGAGCTCCTCAACGCGCCGCAACGCCTGCTCGACGTCATCGACGCCGATGGTGATGACTGGGGAGCTGATCTGCCCCTGCCGCTGCAGCATGCCGCCGTTGATCGCACCTCGCTCGACCGGCGTGCCCGCCTCGTCCGACTCGGTCGTCATGACGATGGTGTAACCCATCTCGGGCATGGCGTTGATCGTCCAGCCGAAGGCGTCCTGATAGAACGCCTGCGCCCGCTCGACGTCATCCGCCGGGATCTCAAAGTGCACGACCTTCCCGCTCATGCCGACACCCCCTAGGTGTGCCATTGCCGTCCCATGGTGTGCGGGCGGCAGGTCGGCGCGGATCCTTCCGTGGGACGCCCTGTCTGACGCCCAGCAAAACGGATCGTAGTCCTCGCCGCAGGCGAGGTCAGCAGCGATGGCGACAGGGTCTCAGCAGACCAGTCCTCTCGCCTTGGCCGCATTGGGCCTTTCGAACAGCCAATCCCGGAGGCTGCAACCTTGACAGTGTCATGTTAACAGTGTCAGAGTGAAGACATGGCTGTGGAGTGGACGATCAAGGAGTTGGTGAGCCGGGCGGAAGCCGCCCTGAGCAATCAGGCGATGCAGCCAAGCGCCCGAGTTCGAGATGTGCCCGACGAGCGGGTCATCCGCTGGTACGCGACGATCGGGCTCCTCGATCCCCCGCGCAGGGAGGGGCGGGCAGCGTGGTACGGGCCCCGGCATCTGCTTCAGCTCGTCGCGATCAAGCGCAGGCAGGCAGCCGGGCGATCGCTGGCCGACATCCAGGCCGAGCTCTTCGGGGCGACCGACGAAACCCTGGTGTCGATCGCACAGATCCCGGATGCGGCACATCTCCTGCCGGATGGCGGTGTGGGTTCTCGCCGGTCGGCTGCACCCAGTCGACCAGAGCGCACCCGCACTCGATTCTGGGCGCAGCATGCCGCTGGCGTAGCCAGGCAGGCCGAGGCGCTGGCGGACGTCCAGACTGCCCGGTCGCCCTCGCCGCCGGCGGCCGCCGGGTTGGAGGAAAGGTCACCCGATCTGCTCGCGGCAATACGGCTGACACCTGGCGTCACGCTGCTGATCGACCCCGCATCACGGTCGGTTACCGACGACGATCTCGCAGCCATCCGCCCAGCAAGCGGACAACTGCTCCGAACCCTTTCCGATCTTGGCCTGCTGCACCAGCGTGGAACCACCGAAGGATAACCAGCATGATCACTACACCCCGAGAGGGCTCCCCCGCATCGCCGCGGGTCCTGCCGCTGCTTGACATGTCACCGGATCTCAGGCCCAACCTCGAGGCCGGAGTCGGCACCATTGCCACCAGCCGGGGAAACCTGCCGCTCCAGGCGGTTGACGTCGGCGCGGCGATCCACGGCATGACCGCGATGGTGGAAGTCACCCAGCGCTTCCAGAACTCGTACGGCCTTCCCCTCGAGGCGACGTACATCTTCCCGCTGCCGGACCGCGCCGCGGTGACCGCGATGCGGATGCAGACAAAGGATCGAGTGGTCGACGCTGTTCTCAAGGAACGTGCGCAGGCCCGGCAGGACTATGACGACGCTGTCGCACGCGGGCGGCAGGCTGCCATCGCCGAAGAGGAGCGGCCCGAAATCTTCACCATGCGAGTGGGAAACATCGAAGCCGGTGAAGAGGTAACCGTTCGGCTCACCCTCGCGCAGCCGCTCGCCTATGACGACGGCGAACTGACCTTCCGCTTCCCCCTCGTTGTCGGCCCGCGCTACATCCCGGCGGGACCGTCGCTGGACGGCGGCGAGCACAGCCCGGGCGGAGATCTGCTAGACGCCCCACCGGTCGGCAGCGGCATGTCGCCTGACACCGCTGCCGTACCGGACGCGTCACGCATCACCCCGCCTGTTCTGCTGCCGGGGTTCCCCAACCCCGTCCGCCTCTCCCTCACCGTCAACGTCGACCCGGCGGGGCTTCCGATCGAGGTGATCCGATCGAGCCTGCACGCCGTCGCGGAGCGAGCGCAGGGCGACGGCCGCACGATCATTACATTGCAACCAGGCGAACGGCTCGACAGGGACTTCATCCTGCGCCTCAGGTTGACCGACGCGAACCAGGAAGACGTTCTGGCGTCGGCCACGATGACGACGGACTCGGAGGCGGCCGGCGAAGGGACGTTCGTCGTCGCGCTCCTCCCGCCGCCTGTCTTCCGTGGCGGCGCCTCCCAGCCAAGTGCCCCTGCCGGGGAGGCACCGCGGTCGTCAGGCGTCGACGGCGGCGTCGCGGCTCCGCGGGAGGTGCGGCCGCGAGATGTCGTCCTCGTCCTCGACCGCTCGGGCAGCATGGCGGGTTGGAAGATCACAGCCGCCCGGCGGGCGGCAGCACGAATCGTCGATGGCCTGACCACGGCAGACCGGTTCGCCGTCCTTTCCTTCGACAACACTGTCGAGTGGCCCGCACGGCTGCCGCGCTCTCTCGTCGAGGCCAACGACGGGAACCGCTTTAGCGCAGTGGAGCACCTTGCCGGTCTCACCCCTCGCGGCGGTACCGAGATGCTCGCAGCTCTCGAGCAGGCCCTCAATCTGCTGGTCGCGGATCACAACATCCAGCCCTCGGCCACCTCCACGGCCACCCCCGCTCGCGACCGGATCCTGGTCCTGGTGACCGATGGTCAAGTGGGCAACGAAGATCAGATTCTCCGGGGGTTCCAGGGGGTCGTCCCCCTGGGCCAGCACAGCCTCCGGGGGTTCCAGGGGGTCGTCCCGCGCGTTTACGCCATCGGCATCGACCGGGCGGTCAACGCCGGCTTCCTCGGCCGGCTCGCCGCGCTCACCGGCGGCCGATGCGAGCTTGTCGAGTCGGAGAGCCGGCTCGACGAGGTGATGGCGCAGATCCACCGCCGCATCGCAACGCCGCTCCTGACCGACCTCGAGATCGCGGCCGATGATGCCGGGGAGTTCACGATCGACCTCGACCAGGTGGTGCCTCGCCGCCGCCTGCCGGACCTCTTTCCCGGTGCACCGGTAACTGTCGCGGGCCGCTGGCGTGGCCGTCCCACAGGAACGTTCATCGTCCGCGGGACACACCCGGACGGTCGGCAGTGGGAGGGTCGAGTGAGCGCGATCGCCGTCGGGCAGCCGGCCATCGCCTCGATCTGGGCCCGCGGGCATGTTCGGGAACTCGAGGATCGGCTGGCGTCGCAGCCACCGCTCTACGGAGCGGCCGCGGTCACAGATCTGGAGAGGCGAATCGTCGAGGTCTCGCTGCGATACGGAGTGCTCTGCCGCTACACGGCGTTCGTGGCCGTGGACACGCGCCTGGTGAACAAGGACGGCCGAATCCACAGGGTGAGGCAGCCTGTTGAGCTGCCATCAGGTTGGGAGACGCCGGCCGCCCCGCATTGCGTCGCAGGCATCTATGCCAGCGGAGCGGACGTCGCCATGACACCGGGTATCGTGCCTCCGCGCCGCGGCCGGGCAAGGAGCTGGGCCGCGAGGAGAGCAGCACTCGTCGACTCGCGCGACAGCGCGCGGCTGCCCGGCCCACTCGACACCGCCGACCCAGGCTCGGACCTCGAGGACGGTGTACCGGTTCCGCTGCCTGAGCCCGTGATGCAGGGGGATGCGTGGCGGACGACCCTCGAGATCGCCCGCCGTGATGCGTCGAAGGCGCTCGATCGCCTCCTTGCTGCAGGGCATGGCAGCGCAGGCACGCCAGACCGGGTACGGACCGACCATGCGCGCGACGAGCTCCTCGAACGGCTGGCCGATGAGCTCAGCATCCTGATCAGTCGATTGACAGCTGCTGGGATCCCGTCCGCCGACTTCGCCCCACTGTCACGCCTGCTCGCCGACCTGCGCCGAGCACTGCATCCGACCAGGGCCCACGTCGTCCACCAAGCCGAGCTGCACAAGCGAGCCTGCCGAGTTATCCGGCAGTTCGTGGATCCCGGAGCCGGCGGGCAGCGGCCCGTCTCCGCGGCACTAGGGCCCGGGTCGGGACGCAGCTCGGCCTTCTGGCGGCCCGCAGTCGGCTAGCACAAGGGTGGTCTGCCGGTGCTGCCAAGCGAGGCGCGGACGCGCTGGCCCGAGCGCTGGTGCCGGATCTCGGTGCCGTGATTTGCCTTACTGTTCCCGAGGGTGTCGAAATCTGATGGCCGCCACACGTAGCACCGCTTGAGAGGGTGCCGGACAGCGGCGACCCAGCCGAAGACACAAAGGAGACGCGATGAAGTACGTGGTCCTGATCATGAACACACCGCTCGGGGCAACTCTGTCACCCGATGAGGCATCGGCGTGGAGCGGCGAGATCTTCGCGTGGTACGACAAGTACGCCGCCAACGGGAAGCTCGCCGACTCCGGGCACCAACTCGATGACGTCTCGACCGCCAAGACGATCCGCGGGACAACCGTCACCGATGGGCCGTTCATCGAGGCCAAGGAAGTCATCGGCGGCTACTCGGTCGTCGAGGCAGACACCATCGACGAAGCGGTTGAGCTCGCGAAGACCTGGCCGGGCGTCGACCGCGGCCTGGTCACGCTCGAGGTCCGGCCGGTCATCGAGCAGCCCGCGATGTGATCGCGGCGCTGGGGCGGTGGCATGCGATACGCCATGCTGATCATCGGCGAAGAGGATGACTGGACGGCCCTATCGCCCGCCGAAGTCGACGCCGAGATGGCCAGGATTTACGCCTGGCTCGAGAGGTGGTCGGCGAAGATCGACGAGGGCGGCGCCGAGCTCGACAGCGTCAAGACGGCCAAGACAATCCGAGGCGGCGTCGTGACCGACGGACCGTACATCGAAGCCAAGGAGGTCGTCGGCGGGATCATTTTCCTGCAGACGGACACGATCGAGGAAGCGGCCGCCATCGCCGCCGAGTGGCCCGGGGTTGAGTCCGGCAGGACAACGATCGAGGTCCGTCCGACGGTCCTCCGCTAGTCGGCGCGCGCTCCGGAGATCGCGCTCACGGGGGCAAGGGGGAACCCTGGCGCGAAACCCGGAGAGCTGAAGGGCACCTCTGGCTGCACTCTGCCCCGCGACCGGGTCGGGGTCCGCGCGGAAACGTGAAGCGCAGCGGAGCGTTTTCGCGGGGTGGCCAAGGTGCCCTTCAGCGTCAACTCCAGATGGTGACGTACACCGGAGGGCGGAAGCGCGATGGCGGAACGCCGACAC
>JBKPTD010000034.1:0-17197 GCA_046735375.1 Actinomycetota bacterium
ATGGCGGCCGCGACGTCCCCGGACAGGAGGGTCGTGTCCGCCCATTGAGGGTGGGTGAGCGTGGTCGAGGCGACGTATTTGGGCCGCGTGTTCAACGCCTCTCCGACGGGATTTCCCGGATCCATGCCTGTTCCCCAGGAGCCGGCGAAGATCTCGTAGGTCCGGCGGCCGAACAGGAACGCGTCGGCGCGCTGGAAAGCCTGGCTGATAAACGTCGACGCCTCGTCGTCGAGCAGCGGCCGGGCCCATCCGAAGCGCTCGAATCCGCCGCTGCCCTCCCCGTCCGGCGCGCCGGCATTTCGCCGGGGCCCTGCATCAATCCGTCGATGTCCCTGCGTCACTCCGTCGAGGGAGACGTTCGTGACAGTCGTCAGTTTCATGCTCGCAGTCCCCTTCGCGCTGGGTTTGTCGTCATTCGATTCGACCGGCGGCGGGCTGTCCCCCGCTCAGGTCCGGGTGAGCAGCAGCCAGGCCAGGTAACCGATGTAGGTGACGACGAACAGCGCCCCCTCTGCCCGGGCGATGCGGGCGCCGAACACGAAGACCGGCACCGAAGCGAGCGCGACAACCACCAGCAATACCAGGTCTGCAGAAAGCACCTCGTCGGGGACTGGCACGCCGTTCGGCGCGACGATCACTGTGAGTCCGAGTACGACCGCGATGTTGTAGATGCTCGAGCCGAGGAGATTGCCGATCGCGATATCCCGGTCTCCGCGCACGGTGGACAGCAGCGTGGTGACGAGTTCGGGCGCCGAGGTGCCGATCGCCACAACGGTCAGGCCGATGACGGCTTCACTGACACCGAGTGACTCTGCAGTTGAGACGGCACCGTTGACGAGCAGTTCTGCACCCAGAACGATCACCAGCGTCCCGACGAGAAGCTTGACTGTGTCGTGTCGTGGCCGATGGCTGTCTTGCATGAGACCAGCGGCATCGGCACCGGCCTTGTCCGCGGTTACTTCAACAGTGTCGCGACGGCTGATTCGCAGGAGCGCCCAGGTGTACACCGCTCCTCCGGCGATGAGCAGAAGACCATCTGCCAAACTCAGCGTTCCGTCGAGGGCAAGCAGATAGAGGACCACGGCGGCAGCGGTCATGGCTGGCAGGTCGAACTTGAGCGTGCTCCGCTGGAAGGCCACCGGGACGAGCAGGGCGCTCAGGCCGAGGATGAACAGGATATTGACCAGGTTGGTGCCGACGATGTTGCCGACCGCGAGTCCGGTGTTACCGCCGACAGCCGCGTCGATTCCGATGGCGAGTTCAGGCACGCTCGTGCCGATGGACACGATGGTCAGGCCGATGACCATCGGGCGGATGCCTAGCCAGGTCGCCAGACCAGTGCCTCCGCGGACCAGGAGCTCAGCTCCGATGGCAAGAGCAGCGAGTCCGCCGACGATCAGCAGCACGCTCGACATCAACCGTTCCTAACGGTCGATGGCCCGCAGACCAGCAGGAGAACGGAGGCCGGCCGTAATGCGCCGATCAGCGGGAATCTCGCTTGGCTTGCCGCCGGGCACCAAGTGCCCGACTCGAGGCGTCTTTCTTGATGCCGCCGGTCGTCTTCTTCGCGCCACGGGGACGGGACACTGCCGGCTTCTGTGTGGAGGCCGATCGGGCGGCCATCATTTTCGGGCCTGACCCGCCTGATCGAGCAGCGGCCAGGCGGGACGCCTTCAGCTCGGCAGCGGCACGGGCCGCGTGCCTGGCCACCTCTTTGCTTACCGAGGCCAACGCCGTCTCGAACGCCTCAGCCTTGTCGCGGTCCCGCTGGTTGCGCGGGTAGCTGATCCCGCGGCCACCACGCTCCACGACAGCGCCGCTAGCTTTCCGGCGGTACTTGGTCACATACTTCGCCCGGGCGCGCCGAATCCGCGTATGCAACGCCAGTAGCTCATCCTCGTCGAGCGCAGCCATCGCCTCGCGCGACGATTCAGCGACGAGCCGTTGCTCGGCCACTGTCATCGAGTTGAGCACAGCACGGTTCATGGCACACCTCGCGCAGAGTATCGGCGAGACGTTGGGCCTTCCCCCGCATCCTGCCTCAAGGTGCTGGTTGCAAGCCACCGATCGCGTCCGCAGCGCGGGTCCTGTCTGGCCGGGCCGACGAGCACGCAATGACTCCGCGAGCTGCCCGATCTGTTCGCCCAGCCTTAAGCCGGCGACGAGGTCACCTGCCTGGCGTGCCGATTCCGGACGACACCCCAGATGATGAGGTTGGCCGTGGTAATGGCAGAGGCGATGCCGAAGGTGAGGGAGCCGATGCTGATGATGAGTGGCACGCTGAGTGCGGTGAGGATGCCGCCACCCAGGAACGGCTCGTAGAAGAATCGGGCCGATTGCCGATGACAGCAACCAGACTCCGTCAACTTCATCGACAGAGGTGGCTCAAATAGCTGAATTTGTCGCATCAGATGCGCTCGTAACTACGTCGATTGATCTGCCGATTCAATCCAAGGGTTAACGCCCGTCGCCATCGCTAATCCCTAGTTTCAAGCTTCCTCGAAAAGGCGTAGCAGGATGTGGCGGTTCGCGGGCGGCCAGAGCAGGTCGCGGAGCTGATCCACGGGCCCGACCGGCCACCTTTCGGCGATGCCCAGCACGGCCGGATCCTGGATCTTCGCCCGCAGCAAGCCCGGGAAGTCGCCCCACGCAACCTTGAACGGCCGGTTCCACAACTGCTCGACCGCGATGGAAACAGGATCGGTGATCCCTAACGCGTTGTGCATCGCCGCCAGGGTCTCGTATGCCGCAAGCAGCGCATCCTCACGTTCCGACCACGTCTGCGCCCGTAGCACCGTCCACAGGGTTGCTGACAGGTCGGGGCCGCACTCCAATCGAGAGAACGCCGTGCCGAACCACTTCGAATATGGCGCGTACTGCCGTTCCATCAGGAAGCAGAGTCGCATCAGATCTGAAACGAGCCGCGACCCGATCAGCGCCGAGCCCAGTTCGTCGCCAACGGATCCGGCCCTGCCCACCAGGTTGAGCTCCGGGTGGACGCGCCACCAGCCCGCCATCAGCAGGTAGAGCCAGACGTCGTGCGGGTAGTAAGCGAGGCGGTTACGGACGGGTTGCAGGCCGACGTCGTCGTGATAGACCTCGCCGGCGGTAAACATCCGGAGCGCGTGCTCTGGAAGGGTGAGCCAGTCGCGGGCCTCCAGCTCGCTGTCGACGTCCATTCCCAACTGGTGCAGGAAGTAGCGACGAACCGTGTGAATCTCGAAGTCGGCCGGACGGTCTCGAAAGCTCGGTGGCAGCTCCCGCCGCAACGTGTCGCCGACATCCTCGCCGAGGCGAGCTTGGTCCTCCTCGCCGAGGAAGAGAAGAATGCGCGGCTTCCAGTCGTGGTCGGTCGACATCTCATCATCGAACCCCAGCACCTCGGAGCCGCGACCGAGAAGTGCCGCGCTGTAGAGGAGACCCGAGAAGGTGGCATCCAGGATTGGTCGGACGAGCTCGTGGTAGAAATCCCGGCTCAGTTCGAGCCCGGGAACGAAGGCCGTCATGGGGGGAACCTCCTCGACACCCGTCTGGATCGACCGTCATCCTTGCCGATCGGGAGCCCCCGGTCGTGTCATATGTTGTCGGCGACGGTAGGACGGCTGGAGCGGGCATGGGACTGAACAAGGATGGGCTGGAACGGTTCGGCGCTGTCGCAGCCTCGCATGTGGGCGACAACAAGGTGCCGGGACTGGTCGCGCTGGTGGCATGCGGCGACGACGTGCACGTCGACGTGCTCGGGACGCTCGCGCTTGGGGGGCGGCCGGTTGAGCGGGGGTCGCTGTTCCGGATCGCGTCGACGACCAAGCCGATCACGGCGGCCGCGACGCTGGCCCTCGTCGGCGAGGGCCTGCTCGAACTGGATGAGCCGGTTGACCGGCTGCTGCCGGAGCTCGCGAACCGCCAGGTACTGCGCCGGATGGACGGCGGGCTTGATGACACGCTTCCTGCCACGGGTTCGGTGACGGTTCGGGGGCTGCTGACGTTCACCTTCGGGTTCGGGATGGCCCTGGAGATGTTCATGGCACCCGAGCCGTGGCCGGTCGTCGCGGCGGCAACGGAGGCCGGCCTCGCCACAATCGGCCCACCGCAGCCCGACGACTTCATCGACCCTGATACCTGGATCGCCAGGTTCGGCCAGCTGCCCTTGCTGGCGCAGCCGGGTGAGCAGTGGCTGTACAACACCGGGGCGCACGTACTGAGCGTGCTCTGCGCCCGGGCCGTCGGGACGTCGTACGAGGAGGTCCTGCGCACCCGGATCTTCCAGCCGCTCGGCATGCTCGACACCGGCTTCCACACCGAGGACGTCCAGCGGTTGGCGACGGCGTATCAGCCGACCGCGGAGGGGCTCGTCGTTTGGGATCCACCCGACGGGCAGTGGAGCCGGCCGCCGGCGTTCCACGACGGGGCCGCCGGGCTGGTCTCGACGGTGGACGACTTGCTGGCGTTCGCGCGAATGCTGCTGCGCGGCGGCGATCAGGTGCTGACAGCGGACCAAGTGCGCGAGATGAGCCGCGACCACCTGACCGCCGAGCAGCGCGAGTTCGGTAGGGCGTTCCTCGGCGGACGCGGCTGGGGCCTAGGGACCTCAGTGGTGCTGGAGGGACCCTGGGCCGGCGCGATCGGCTGGGACGGTGGGCTCGGCACGTCGTTCCTCGTACACCCGGCGCGCGACCTCGCCGTGATCGTGCTGACCCAGCGACTGTTCGATACTGCGCAGGCGCCCGCTGTACACACGGACCTGCAAGCTGCCGCCCTCGCCGCGGCCGGGTAACAGTCGCTCGCTCGGGTCTCCCCAGACGGATGAGTCGGCGCAGAGAGCACGCAGCCCGTTATGGGCAGACTCCTCGCGATCGAACCGTCAAAGCCGTGCTGACATCGGCCTTTGGCACTGTCACGATCGTTGCGTGAACGCAGTCGAGGTCGTCGGACGCGAGGCGGAGCTCCGCTCCGTCTATGGCTTCCTCGACCGCGCTGCCGACGGGCCGGGGGCGTTCGTCGACAGTGCACGGCTTTTCGCGATGACGAACCTGGCCGCCGCTGACGCCTCTATCGGCTGCTGGAACGACAAGGCCTACTGGAGCTTCTGGCGGCCGATCACCGCGATCCGGGAGGCCGCCACCGACGGCAACCCTGCGACCGCGGCCGACCCCAACTGGGTGCCGCTGTTCGACCCGACCGTGCCGGTCTCCGGGCCACCGCTCGTGACCCCCGGCTTCCCCGACCACCCGTCCGGGCACACCTGCACCAGCAGCGCCACCGTCCACGCTCTGCAGGCCTTCTTCGGCACCGACAAGATCCACTTCAGCGCCATCAGCAACAAGTGCTTCGCGGCACCCTGCACACCACGCAACTTCCAGCGCTTCTCCGACGCACTCAAGGAAGTCATCAATGCCCGCGTCTGGAGCGGCATCCACTTCCGAACCGCGGATGTGCAAGGCGCCGTCCTCGGCAAGAAAGTCGCCCACTACATGGAGAAGAACTACTTCCAGCCCAAAAGCTGAGACCAGCCGTGCCGGCGGTGGAGTTCGTGCAGCGCAAGACCCAGCCCAGCACCACTTCCAGCCGCTCGGCTAGACCAGATTTCAGACATGGGGAGGTGGCCCAAGGCCGCCTCCCCGTAGCCACTTCATGGTCAGGCGTGCCGATGGACTCAGCGCTCCTCGCTCTGACCGGATCTGTTGACGAGGTAGATACCGGCGGCGACGCCCACACCACCCAGCAGCAGAGCGAGGTGTGCCGTCTCGTCCAGGAACAGCACACCGAGCGCAGCGGCCAGCACGGGTACGGCGAAGATCCAGGTGCTCACCACCCCTGCCTTCCCACGGCGCAACAACGCGAACTGCAGCCCGAGGCCGCCCACGCTGGCGCCCGCGCCGGCCCACAGGCCAGTCACGACCAGCACGGGGTTCCAGTCAGGATGTCCGGAAGCGGCCAGCGCCAGCACGGCGATCGGCACCACGGCGTACCCGTTCATCACCAAGAGCAGGTCGAGGAGAGGAATGTCGGTCGGGACCCGTTTGAACAGCACCGTGCCGACGGCCCAGGACAGAGCGCTGAGCAACAGGAACACGACCGCGTGGACCGGCGTTCCGCCGAGGTCGAGCTCGCCCGCCACCACGATCACCACGCCCAGCCAGCCCACCGCCATGCCGCCTACCTGGACCGCGGTCAGCCGCTCAGCCAGGAACAGTCGCGCGCCGAGCGCGACCCAAAACGGCATCGTGTAGATCAGCACCGCACCCACGCCGACCGGCGCGTCAGCCAGCCCGAGATTCTGAAACACCAGGAAGCCGACGACGTTCACCGCGCCCAGCGATAGCCCAAACCGGTGCAGCCGAGGGTCACGCAACCGCTGCACCCTGCGCTTCGCGACGACGACCGCCAGCAGTGCGACCAGTGCCGTAGCGACCCGGATCAGGGTAAACGTGGCCGGGTCGGAGTGGCGCAGTCCCACCTTGATCGCGACGAACGCCGTACTCCACACCAGCCACAGCGCGACCACCAACACCGGGGTGGCAAGCAGCGGGACAGGGTGTCTGGCCCGCGCGATCTGCGTCATTCACGCCACCCTAGGCTCACCTACTTCTGGTCCCGCGGCTCGACGGAGCGTGCTTAGCGATTGTCGTGTCGCGGCTGATCCTTGACAGCCTCGATCACCACGATCTAACTCACCGCCAACCGACGCCCGTCCAGCGCCAACGCGCAACCCTGGCAACGATTCCGCGATTCGACCGCCCGCCCGTGGTTTCGAAGTTGCGGGCTGAGACATTGACGATGGAGCTTAACGAAGCCGAATACTAAAGAGCGGCGAGCGAGGCCGCCGCCCGCGGCCGCATTCCGTCCTTCATAAATTGGTAAGTGGAATGCAAAGCTCCGGTAAAATTCGGAACCTCTTAAAGAGTCCCGCACTAAAGCACAAAGAAGAGACAAAAACTGCTCGTCAACGGCCGTGTCTTTCGATGACTCTAGAATTCGCTGTTTGCGCAAGGACAACTGCAGGGTCACGAATTGACGACAACCCTTTTTCAGCAATATTCGATATCCGAATTCAGCCATACGGTGCGGTTGCTCGGCACAACTGTCCGTCGAGCCGTTGGGGACCGTTTGCCGAGACCGGCTGCCACCTCCGGTGGCAGGAGTCATGCGGGAAAGGGGTCCAACCTGATGTGGGATGTCCGTAGCGCGGCCAAGCTTGCCGCCGTCGCTGCCGCCGGCGCCTTTGTCCTCGCGGCTTGTGGTGGTGGAGGAGACGATGACAACGGCGGGGATAACACCAGCGGGTTCAACCTCTCAACCAGCACGATCGTGAACCCGTCCGACAAGACAGGCGGCACCCTCAAGCTCGGCGCCACCTCCGATTGCGACTCGTGGGACCCGGCGCGGGCCTACTACGGCTACTGCTGGAACCTGCAGCGGCTGTATGCCCGTGACCTGATGGGCTTCGCGCCCGACCCGAAGGATGCCACGAAAGTGGTACCAGACCTGGCCACCAAAGCCGGTGACACGAGCGACTTCAAGAACTGGACGTACACGTTGCGGGACGGCGTCAAATACGACGACGGCTCGCCGATCACGAGCAAGGACATCAAGTACGCCCTGGAGCGTAACTTCGCTCTCGACGTCATAAGCGGTGGCCCGAATCAGTACTTCCTCCCCCTGCTGGACGATGGAGCGGCCAAGGGCACGCCGACCTACAAGGGCCCGTACGCGGACAAGACCGGGGAGCCGATGGTCAACGGGAAGCCGGCAATGGAGACGCCGGATGACAAGACGATCGTCTTCCACCTGACCAGGCCGTACGCGGACTTCGACTACCTGATGGCAATGGGCCCATCCGCCCCGATCCCGCAGGCCAAGGACGACGGGGAGAACTACACCCAGCACCCGGTCTCGTCCGGCCCGTTCAAGATCACCCAGTATGACCCGGACACCGGGATCACCTTCGAGCGCAACACGAACTGGGACCAGGCGACCGACCATATCCGCAAGCCGAAGGTCGACAAGGTAGAGCTCACCTACATCAGCAACTCCGACGACCTCGACCAGCGGCTGAAGGCCGGCACGCTGGACGCCCGGGCGGACACGACCGTCAACCCGACGTTCCAGAACGAGGCGCTCTCCGACCCGAACCTGAAGAAGTACACCGACAACCCGATCGATGGGTCGCTGGACTACGTCTCCGTGTTCCCGCAGGTCAAGCCGTTCGACAACATCCACTGCCGCTTGGCGGTCTTCTACGCCGCGAACAAGAAGTCGTGGCTGCTCGCCGCAGGTGGCGGGGCACGGGGCAATGTGGTTGGAAACCTGACCCCGGCTGGCCTCCCCGGCTCGGATCCGAAGGCAAACATGTACCCCAACGGTGCCGACTTCACCGGCGACCTGGCCAAGGCCAAGCAGGAACTGGCCGCGTGCGGGCAACCGAACGGTTTCAGCACGAACATGGCCTACCGGACCAACAGCACCCACCCGGATCGAGCCGCGGCCCTCCAGGAGGCGCTCGCCCGGGTCGGTGTCAAGGTCACGCTAAAGGGGAGCGAGCCCGACACATACTTCAGCCAGTTCATTGGCATCACGTCCAGCGTCGTCAAGAACAAGTTTGGCCTCGCTGATTCCGGCTGGGGCGCGGACTACCCGACCATCAATGGGTTCTGGTTCGCGCTCGCGGACGGCAAAGCGAACAACCCGACGGGCAGTGACAGCAACTACGTTGACCTGAACGACCCGAAGGTCAACGGGTTCCTGGATCAGGCACTGACCGCGAAGTCGGACCAGTGGGACCAGATCGGTCGCCAGCTCGACGAGCAACTTATGACGGACGCGGTATTTGTCCCAATGTTCTGGGGCAAGAGTGTCTACTACCGGAACCAGCGGCTTACCAACGTCTACTCGACCAACTTCTTCGGTCTGTACGACTGGGTGAACGTCGGGACGACCGATGGCACGTGACCAGGCAGAGGCGCCTTTGACCATTCGAGAACGCCTAGAGGAATTCCGGCCTCGTTAAGAGGCCGGAACGAGAGGGAGCAGCCCCTCTCCTCGGGAGGAGGCTTCGCCAACGACGGAGGTGGCGAGGCTCGGTGTGGCCGGTGGATAACTCCACCGGCCACGCGGATATAACCACAAGTTGCTGCGGCGATTCTCCCGCGGCAGGGTGAGGCAGACGCCGTACGAGCCGTTGTAGACGACCCGCTCCATCGACGGGTCATAGAAGAGCATCAAGAACACACCGCTGATCAGCACCAGGATGAAACTGTGGACGGCGACCTGGCCCAGCATGACCGACCAACGATCAGGAAACGCGCGGCCGCGCAGGTCAGCCAGGCGCGGACCAATCTGTGATCGGTTCATGAGGTAGCTGCCGAGACGTTCGGTCAGCTGAGATCGCGTCGCCATCCCGTCATCTCGTCATCGAAAGCAGGTGGCACCGCTCCTGGACGAGCGCGCCTGGACAAGGGTGGAACCGCGGTCCGCCTAATCACCTGCGATACGTCACCGCAATTCCGTGCCAGGGCGCTGGGCAGTTCCAGGTCGAGCACCGGAAGCCGGTGGAGGATGGTGCCGTGGTGCGGGCAGCGGTCTGGGCAGGGGAGTTGAGCGCCGCGGAGCGAGCGGCGCTTGCCCCCGGGGTGCCGGAGGGGCTCAACCAACGGCCTGATGTGCTGGTTGTCGGCGGTGGGTTGATCGGCCTGGCGACGGCGGTGACCTGCCGACGCGCAGGCCTGGGCAGCGTCGTGGTTGTGGAGCAGGCCGAGCGGCTGGCATCGGGGGCCTCGGGTGGCAACGGCGGCGCGATCGCCCCGGACCTGCACGTACTAACCGACTCGCCGGAGTTCGTTGCGCTCGGTCGGGCCAGCCTGGCGGCGTACCGTCGCCTGGACGCGGAGTGGGACGGCGCGATTGGGCTGCGCACGACGCGGTGGCTGCAGCTGTTCCCGCTGGCGCCCGCGCCCCCGCCACCCGGCCCGCAGTTCGAGCCGCTGGATGGTCCGGCCATCGCTGAACTGGAGCCCGATCTGTCACCGATGGAAGGCTCCAGTGCGCTGTTGGTCGCGGGGCAGGCAGCGGTGAACCCGCAGCGGCTCGCCGCGGCCCTGGCCGAACGCGCCGGTACCACGGCGACCGGCGTTGCGGCGACCGGTATCCGTGTCCGCGGCGACCAGATCACCGCGGTGCACACCAGTATCGGGGACTTCCAGCCGGGTGTGGTGGTCATGGCCACCGGATTGATCCCGCCGCCTTGGTCACGGCTGGTTCGCCAGGGTTTGGTCAAGGGACACCTGCTGGCCATCGCGCCCGGGCCGTGGCGGCTGACCAGCGTCGTGTCCAGCGATCACGGCGGCGCCAGCCCATTGCCTAGCGGTGGCATCCTGTGCGGCGGCACCCTGGACGCGGATGACAGCTCCCCCGATCCCCGGCCCGAGGTTGCGGCGGCGTTGGCGGCGGGTCTGCGTCGGCTCCTGCCCGCGACCCGAAACGCGTCGATCACCCACCGGTGGTGCTGCTTTCGCCCCGTCGTCGACGGGCGGCGCCCGATCATCGACCAGCTCCCCGGCACGACCAACGGTTGGCTTAGCGCCGGGCAGTTCACCACCGGTGTCCTGATGGCCGCCGCGACCGGGCAGACCTTGGCCTCGTGGATCGTCAGTGGCACCCGGCCACCGGCGACAGCCAGCTTCGGCCTCCCCGTCGACTAGCGCCCGCCCGTGCTGTAGGCCCACCTGAGACGCGCTACGACCTCCTGGACCTGCATGGGTTGGAGACCCGCGGTCGCTACCGCCCCCGGGTTCCCGACCGCCGTCGCGCTCGACGGGCGCCCCAAATCGACGACATGCGCGCCGACTCGCTAGGCCAAGCTCGCGCGTCACGCGGCTATCGCGCGCGCCGCACACGTACCTGGCAAGCCGGGCGCGGTGGGGCGGCTCAGGTCGGTCGGGCTGACTCGAACGCTAAGCATCGGCGCGGCGCTTGAGCGACGCAGTTCACGAGCCGAAGACCACATCGGCCACTAGGTCGACCTGCTCGGGGTCGGCGACGGTTGGGTCGAGGATCAGCTCGTCGACGCCGACGGCGGCGTAGGCCTTGACCGCCTCAGCGATTGCGCCGCGGGACCGGTGCGCGTTCCCGGCGATCATGCCGGCCGTCGCGTCGCCCATCGGCGCGTAGTAGTCGAGGAGATAGGCCCTCGACGCCGCGATGGTGTCTCCCAGCGAGAAGTAGGTCAACGCGACGATCCGCGCTCGCCCTACTCGCCCGGCCTCCTTCCAGGCTGTCTGCACGCGGTCCGCCATCGCGCCGACCGCGTCGGGCGGCATCCCGCCCGCCGTCCAGCCGATGCCGAACTCGACCACGCGTCGTATCGCCGCGTCCACGCTTCCGCCGATCACGAGCGGCACGCCGGGTTGCTGCACCGTCGCGGGACCAACCGGGCGGGTGCCGTCGAGCAGCGGCTCGTTGGCCCACGCCCGTTGCAGCTCGTGGAGCTGTTGGTCGAACCGCTGCCCGCGTGTGTCGAAGTCGCGGCCCGTCAGTTGGAAGTCGGTCGCACGCCAACCGGGGCCGAGTCCGAGGGTGAGCCGCCCGCCCGTCAGCTGGTCGACGCTCGCCGCCTGCTTGGCGAGTTCGGCCGTACTCCGGGCGGGCGCGAGCAGCACGTTCGGCAGGAAGCGGATTCTTTCGGTCACCGCGCCCGCGGCCGCGAAGACAGTGAGCTCCTCATAGCCGGGATAGGACACCGCGCCGATCGAGCCGAGACTCGAGAAGCCAGCGCGCTCGGCGCGCCGGGCCCACTCGAGCAGCTGGTCCCCGCGGGCGCCGGGAATGGTATTGGGGATGCCGATGCCGATGTCCACGCCGAGCTCCTGGCCTCATCCGACCTGCCAACCGCCATGAACGAGCGGTAGGATAGTTATGCGGATAATATTATCCGCATAACTAAGTCGGTCAAGGAGAGCCGTGGACTTCGAGTACGCCGACGCCCTCAACCAGGCCATCCGTCTACTGTGCCTGCGCCACCGGGCCAGGGCCGCGGCGCTGCTGACCCCACTCGGCCTGCACCCTGGCCAAGAGGCGCTCCTGCTCGAACTCGCCCGTACCGGCCCGATGATCCAGGCCCAGCTCAGCGAGGCGCTTGGCTGCGAGCCGCCCAGCGTCACGCTCATGACGCGCAAGCTCGAAGCGTCCGGTCACATCCGCCGGATACCCGCCCCCACCGACAAGCGCGCCAGCCTCGTCGAACTCACCGACAGGGGCAAGGCGCTCGCCGACCAAGTCAAGCAGCTATGGTGCGCCCTAGCGGAGGAAACCGTGACCGGCCTGCCCGCCCAGACCGTGGCAGAACTACCTGGCATCCTCAGGACCCTGACCGGCAACGTCGACACCAGACGGCCCCGCCACCCACGCAGCCGCGTACGTCAGTGACCGAAGCTGCCGGGCCGCGAGGATCACGTGCGTTCACCGCTGGACCTCGCCGCCGAGCGCCGAGACGGTCGACTCCCTTCTAGGAGCTGATCTTGTCCAGTCGCTGAAGAAGGTCGTGCGCGGCGAGCTCGATGTCCTTGTGACGCCACTCCGAGGCACGGTACACACAAGCGATCAATCCGGTGCGGTGGATTCGGCGGAAGTCTCCGTAGACGAATGCGTACCGGGCCTTGGTGTGATCCTGGGCCCCATCAGTGAGTCCCAGAAACCACTCGGCATACTCGTCCCACGTATGGGATCTCAGATAGGCATTCTCGTCATCTGCCCGAGGCTGCACCGACCCCCACTCACTGTTGAGAACGTATTGTCTGGCATCGATGAGCCGGCGCGCGCGGGCGACAGCACGATCATTGACTAAGTACCGGGCCACGGCTGGCAGTCTTGCAATGATGGTTGAACGAAACAAACCTGACCGACCGGGAGCTGGCGGTCTACCGTGGATCAACCGGTCCGGTGCCCCATTGATGTCAACTACTGATGTCAAGCCTCACAGCTTTGATCGCTACTGATGTTTGGCTGGTGGGAGGTGCCGCCGGCAGTGTGGTCTTTCAACACATCCCGGACGGGTCTCTCAAGACATAGTGCGTCTGGTTCTGACTGCCGTTGTCGTGGAGAGCCGCAGGCCGGCCGAGGTCGCTGCGGGGTGGACCCCCTACCACGGCGGGCTCCTAGCGGACCCAGCCGCGGTCGATCTTATGTGGCTGGAGGAATTCGAATCGGTGCGGAAGGACCATCGCGTGGTCACTTACACGATGCATCCCGAAGCCATCGGCCGCGGCTACCTGCTGCGGATGCTGCGGCGGGTGATCATCGGCATGCTGAGCGGCGGCCGCCCGTAGTTCGCGACCCATGCCGACATCGCCGTACTGGCAGGCTGCGGGACCTCATAACGCCCGTACCTTGCAGCGGTGAGCTGCAGCAGGCAGCGCCGCTCGGTCGTCGGTCGTCCGCTCACTCGAGGGGCGGGAGCCCTATGCATGCACGAAGGGTGTTCTCCACGATGTCGGACCGGGCGTGTGTGCCGACCGTGCCGGTGACGAAGCCGTACGCATAACCACCCGCCCGGCTCGCCCACCCGAGGTTGCCGCCGGTCCCACCCATGCCGAACCCGTCTGCATCGACGGCCACACCAAGCCCCCACGCGGTCTCCGTACCCATGACCGCGTCGACCCCGGAGCAGTGCGTGGTGGCCATTTCCTCCCGTAGCGACGTGGAAAGTAACGTCGAGTCGAGCAGCGCGACGAACAGCCCGCACACGGCGTGGGCAGTGCCGTGCCCGTTGACCGCGGGGATCTCGGCGGCGCGCCAGGCAGGCGAGTTCACCACCGCTGGGTCCCACACACCCGGCGGGTTGTTCGTGGCGCGCTCCCACAACGGCGTTCGAGTGCCGAGGACCTGGCGCCGGAAGCTCTCGTCGGTGAGTCCGGTCAGTTCGACCGTCCGGGCTTGCTCGCTCGCCGTGAGTCCGACCGCGAAGTCGAGCCCCCGAGGTCCACATACCTCCTCGCGCAGGAACCGCCCCAACGAGCGGCCGTCGACTCGGCGGACCACCTCCCCGACGAGATGTCCGTAGAACAATGCGCTCTCTCCGTGCCGCTCGCCCGGTCGCCACTGAGGCTCCTGTGGCGCAAGCGCCACGCACATCCGGTCCCAGTCGAAGAAGGCCTCGGTGGGGAGCGGGTCGTCGAGCACCACAATGCCTGCCTGGTGGCTCAGCACCTGGCGCACCGTGGCCGGCGCTACGAACTCGGGCCAGTAGGTCTGCATCGGCTCGTCGAGGCGGACGAGCCCGCGGTCGACGAGCGTGAGCAGACACACCGCGGCGAACGGCTTCGTGACGGAGTAGGGCATCACGATGGTGTCGGCCCGCCAGGGCAGGGTGTGCGCAGCGTCCATGTAGCCGCCGCACAAGCTGGCGATCCATCGTCCGTCGTGCCAGGCGGCCATCGCCGCGCCGGTGCCGCCCTGCTCAGACACGACCTGTTGGAAGGCATCCCACAAAGGCTCGAACCCCGGCGCTGTCTCGCCCTCGACCCGTGTCATCAGGGCTGCCCGGCCCGAACCCTCATTGGTCCGAGGGTAGACGAGGCCACACGGGAGTAAATCCACAAATTCGTGCGGTTGATGGCTCCGCGCTGCGAGGGGATCCTCAACGCGATGCCGATCTTCGGGCCGCTGCGATGGCGGCGTCTCTGACGGAGAAGGAGGAATCATGGGTCGTTTCTTCCAGGGGTTCATTGGGCCGTCTACGAGCCAAAGAAGAAGGCTCAGCGTGACGACCATCTGGAATCCATCAGGCGACTGGCAACAGGCTTACGCGCTGGCACACCCCCTGAACCCTGGCGCGAACCTTGTTTGTGACTTTCATTCAAAGCTGCTCAACCCGGCAACGGGTACGTTCGACTACTTCATCACCGTCACAAACGCCGGTCCAGCAGGCACATTCTTTTCCATCGACTTCTGATCTCTCGTCGCGTGAAATATAGAGTGCAAAGGAGACAGGAAACATGCGCTCATACGTCATTTGTGACTCAAGCGGTACGGTCATCGGGACGGCTCCCATAGGCGTCGAGGAGGTCAGGACGTCGCTGCCAGGTGCTCCGCTTTCGAAGGGGGAGACGGAAGAGGAACTATTCCAAGTGCGGGTGGTACCCGAGCCTCTCCCGGGTCAGACGGTCTATGAGGTCGAGTTGCCTTCTGAGCTGGCTCGCTTGGAGGACGGAGCTGAGTTTCAGAAAGCGATCTCGGAGTATCGACTGGCGCCGAGGGAGGCGATGCTTGTTCGCGGCTCATCGGAGAATTGCGAAACCGGAGCGTAGGAAGCCCGACTTGCACGAGTTGGCCCGGACGCGGTATGGCGCGAGCCTGTTGGACTCGAAAATCCCGCTTGGGCTGCTCAACCCGACCACCGGTGTCTTCGGCAAGGTGAGGGCCGGGCGTCATGAAGTTTCGCGCCCGGCCAGCGCGGCGATCTCGGCATGAGTCGCGAACCATGGGCGGCCGCCGTCCAGCATGCAGATGATCACCCGCCGCAGCATCCGCAGCAGGTACCCGCGGCCGATGGCTTCGGGGTGCATCGTGTAAGTGACCACGCGGTGTTCCTGCCGCGCCGATTCGAATTCCTCCAGCCAGATGCGTTCGACCGCGGCTGGGTCCGCCAGGAGCCCACCGTGGTAGGGCGTCCACCCGAAGTACGGCCAGTCACACAGGCTCCAGTGCCCAGGCAGTTCCAGCAGCGGAACCGTCCCACTGGTTTCCCAGTACGGCCGGTCGTCAGCCATCAGGCTGCTGTCGTAGGAGAACCCCAGTTCGGCCAGCATGCTAAGCGTCTCTGGTGTCAGTTCCCAGCCCGGCGACCGGTAGCCGAGGGGGCGGACCCCATGCCGGCTTAGCGCGGTCAGGCCCTCCTCGAGTTCGGCACGCTGGCCGCTGGCATCCAGTGCCTCGCTGCTTCGGTGAAGGTATCCGTGATGGCCGACCTCGTGACCGCCTGCCAGGATGGCGGCCACGGCCTCAGGGTGATGATCGGCGGTGTAACCCGGCACGTAGAAGGTCGCCCGGATATCCAGGTCCCCCAGCAGGTCCAGGATTCGCTCCACTCCGCGGGCTGGACCGAATCGACCCTGCGACAGCAGGGTCAGCCGCCGGCTGTTTTCTGGTCCCTCCCCGAGCCATGGTGCTTCGCCGTCAACATCGAAGGTCAAGGCAACGGCCACCTCAGCGTCACCGGGCCATGAAGGGAAGACAGCTCGCGCATTCACGCAACCATCCTCCGCTGATCGGTCAGCCGCGTCCCCGGTCCCGGGCCGTGGCCAATGACGGGCATGGGCGGAACGAAACGAGATGCCCCGGCGGTGGTTCGCCTGCGTGACAGGGGTCGGGTTCAGGGCTCACGCCACTCACCGGTGGCCACACAGCGCTGCAGCGTCTCCGCATAGGGCGCGAGCTCGAGACCCTGCGCCTGGATCCAGGCGTCGTCGTAATAAGTGTCCGTATAACGCTCGCCATGGTCGCAAATGAGCGTGACAATGCTGCCACGCTGACCGCTCGCATGCATTTCGGCGGCTAGACACAAGGCACCCCACGCATTAGTGCCCGTCGACCCACCGACGGTCCTGCCGGTCACCGCCCGGACGAAGCGCATCGCGGCGAGAGAGGCCGCGTCGGGCACCTGGATCATGCGATCGATGACGCGCGGCATGAACGACGGCTCGACACGCGGACGACCAATGCCTTCGATGCGGGAGGACCTGCCGGTGGTGACCGATGAGTCGGCGCTGGCCCAGCCCTCGAAAAACGCTGAGTTCTCCGGATCAACCACGCACAACCGCGTCGGGCAGCGGCGATAGCGGAGGTAGCGGCCGATCGTCGCGCTTGTGCCGCCGGTGCCAGCGCCGACGACAATCCACGCGGGCATCGGGTGGCGCTCTCTGGCGAGTTGCTCATAAATCGATTCAGCGATGTTGTTGTTGCCGCGCCAGTCCGTGGCGCGCTCAGAGTTGGTGAACTGGTCCATGAACAAGCCTCCGCTGGCAGCAGCGAGGCGGTGCGACTCCGCATAGATCGCCGAAGCGTCATCGACGAGATGGCAGCGACCACCCTGGAACTCGATCAGCGCGATCTTGCTAGGACTCGTCGACGCGGGCATGACAGCGACGAACGGCAACCCAAGCAGGCGCGCGAAATACGCCTCAGAGACCGCGGTTGAGCCGCTGGA
>JBKPTD010000035.1:0-6715 GCA_046735375.1 Actinomycetota bacterium
TGCTTTCTCGACGAGCGCGGCCTTTTCGTCTCCGCTGGCGCCCGCCACCTGCTTGCCGAACGCCTTCTGCTCCGCTCGCAGCGACTGGAACCTCGTCAAAGAAGCGCGACGCTGCTCGTCGGCGGCCAGCAGCGCATCGACAAGGCGGGGGTCCTCTCCCCTGGCCCGCTGCGACGCGCGCACGCGGTCGGGGTCGTCACGGAGCACACGGAGGTCGATCACCCCGCAAGATTACCGGCCGGCATCAGCCAATCGCCTCCGACTTCCGTCGGATCACGACTGCCAAGAGCCCTGCCCGAGGCGCCGCGGCCCTGCTCACATGCGGGGGTAGACCGCGACGTGCCCGTATCGTTGCGGTCGTGCCGGTGTGGGTGTGGACGACGGTAGGTGTCGCGCTCATCACGGCCGCCGTCTCGGGGCTGGTGTGGCGCCGCCGCCGGGACGCGACTTACCTCCTGTTCGTCACCGCCGCGACCCTGCTGATCGTTGGCGTCTTCCAACTGCCGGCAGGACCGGCGCTCAGCCTTGCCGTCTATGGCGGGATCGCCGCGATGGTCCTACGGCGCAGCCGACGCGAGATCCCGCGGGCGGCAGCCGCCGTGCTCGGCGTCGGCCTGCCTGCCGCTGTCACCTGGTGGGAGATCGAATACGGCGATGCGACGACTAACGAGCTCATCGGATCGCTTCTCGGTGCGCTCCTCGTACTTGTGGTGTTCACGTATCTGTGGGTGAGGCTGCGGCCGACACGGACATCTCCCGCCGAGGGACCGGCCCAGCCCCAGAAGATCGTTGCAGTGCTCAACCCCACCAAATTCGCCGACGGCGGCGAGGCGCTGCTTCGGGAGCTCTACGATCAGGCCTCGACGCGCGGACTTTCACCGCCGGAGCTCATCGAGACCACCCGAGAGGACTCGGGCGTCTCCGCCGCCACCGCGGCCGCTGCGTTGGGCGCCGACCTGGTGATCGCCTGTGGTGGCGACGGGACAGTACGGGCCTGCGCTGACGGCCTAGCGACGACAGGAGTACCGCTCGGCATCGTTCCCGCGGGCACCGGAAACCTGCTCTGCAGAAACCTGGGCATCCCTTTGGACCTGGGCGACGCGGTCACAGTGGCGCTGACGGGTGTCAACCGGGTGATCGACCTCGGTCGGGTCAACGAGCAGCGCTTCGCCGTCATGGCGGGCATCGGCTTCGACGCGGCTATGGTCGCCGGTGCCTCCGAGCGGCTCAAACAGCGGGTCGGCTGGCCCGCGTACTTCGTCGCCGGTATCAGGCATCTGCTCGGGGACATCATGAAGGTGACGATGAGCCTCGACGACGAGGCACCGTTCCACCGCAGGGCGCGACTGGTCGTCATCGGCAACGTCGGGCGTATCCAAGGCGGTATCCCGCTGCTCCCCGATGCCACGCCTGACGATGGTCAGCTGGACGTGGTGGTGTTGGCCCCGCGGGGCCTGGTCGACTGGACCCGTGTCGCGGTGAACATCCTGACAAGACGACGCCGTGCCAACGCACGGATCGAGCGCTTCCGCGCCAAAAAAGTGTCCATCAAGACCGAGCGGCCACATCCACGGCAACTGGACGGCGAAACGATCAGTGTGGGCACGACGTTCGACGCCGAGATCGAACCAGCCGCTCTCATCGTTCGCGTCCCTGGCTGACCTCCTCGGAGTCGACGGAGGTGCCACCCACAGGTGACCTATCGCCGGTCCAGACTGGGACCGTGACGGACGCCCTCAACCTGCCGGCGCCATGCCTTGTCATCCTCGCCGGTCCCGGCGCATCGGGAAAGTCGACCTGGGCGGCAGCCCACTTCCCGGCTGACGTCATCGTCTCCAGTGACCGGCTGCGGGCGATGGTTGGTACGGGCGAGGACGACCTGACGGCCAGTACGGACGCGTTCGCGCTGCTCGACCGGATCGTTCAGCTGCGGGTCGCTCGCCGGCTGACGACCGTGATCGACACCCTGGGCCTGGACGCGGACCGCCGGGCGGCGTGGCTGGCGCTGGCCCGGAAGCACGACTTGGCGTGTGTTGTCGTCGCCTTCGACCTCCCGGCGGAGGAATGCCGGGCAAGGAACCGCGCCCGGAATCCACGCATCCCTGCCGACGTGCTGACCTCGCAACTGCGCACCTGGGCACGGGTCAGGAAAACGCTGCTCGTCGAGGGATTCGACGACGTGCTTGCTCCCGCACCTGTGCGTATCGTGGCCGCACCCTTCACTGAGACCGCAGCCGCGGCTCGGCGACAGTACGAGCAGCCAGCTGGGCTACGGTTCGGCCTGCACCTGGGCAGCTTCACGTTTCCCGGCGGCGCGGCCATCACGGCGGATCGCCTCCGGGAGATCGCCGAGGCAGCCGAGGCAGCCGGCTTCAGCGCGATCTATGTCATGGATCATTTCCGCCAGATTCCGCAGGTTGGCCGGGCATGGGAGGACTTTCTCGAGAGCTATACGGCGCTGGCTTATCTCGCCGCCTGCACGGATCGGGTACGGCTCGGCGCGCTCGTCACCGGCATCACGTACCGGAACGTTGCGCATCTCGGAAAGATCATCGCAACCCTTGACGTCCTCTCTGGGGGACGGGCGGTATGCGGCCTCGGGCTTGCTTGGTTCAAGGAGGAGCACGTCGCCTATGGCTGGCCGTTCCCGTCGGTCGGCGAGCGGTACCTCCTCCTGGAGGATGCCCTACGGCTGCTGCCGCAGATGTGGGGCCCGGGCGGCAAGCCGTTTCACGGTCAGGTCCTCGACGTGCCGGACACCTCGTGCTACCCGCGGCCGCTGCAGAAACACCTGCCCGTCATCGTCGGCGGCGGTGGCGAGCGGCGAACACTACGGCTTGCCGCGCAGTACGCGGACGCGGCGAACGTCCTCGGCAGCCTGGAGACGGTTCGCAGGAAAGCGGCCGTGCTTCGCGCGCATTGCGAGGCCGCGGGCCGCGATCCGCAAGAGGTCGAGCTCACCCACCTGTCGACGGCGCTGGTTGGCGCCGACGACCAGCAAGTGAATGAGCTCGTCGGCCGCCTGCGACCGCGCAACACCGACCCCGCCCGCTACGCCGCCTCCGTGCATGCGGGCACGACAACAGACCACATCGGACGGTTCAGACAGCTTGCTGAGGCAGGTGTCGCCGAGGTCATGATCCGCCTCGCCGACTTGACCGACCCTGCACCGCTCGACCGCATGGCCAAGGTCATCGCAGCGTTCAGATAGACGTCCGGCGATCGCGGATCTCTCGTCTTCTGGTCACATCCGGCCGTCGCGGACCCGGGCAAGCCATGCGGCGGCGTCGCGGAACTCCACGTCCGACACACCCGCGCGGATTCTCGGCTTGCTCCCATCGGCCCGTGCGTACGACCCCAGGAAGCGCACGTCGGCGCACACGCGGCGCAGTCCCATCAGCGCCTCGCCGACGCGGGCGTCGTCGATGTGACCCTCACAGTCGATCGAGAAGCAGTAGTGCCCGAACCGCTCCCCGGTCGGCCTGGACTCGATCCGCGTGAGGTTGATCCCGCGTACGGCGAACTCGGTGAGAACCTCGAGCAGGGCACCAGGATGATCGTCGGCAATGAAGGCGACGAGTGACGTCTTGTCCGCGCCGGTGGCGACCGGAGGGGCGGTCGGACGCCCGACCAAGACGAACCGAGTGATCGCGTCCGGATTGTCCTCGATGTCGGCGGCGAGAACGGCCAGCCGATAGCGTTCACCGGCGATTGGCGCAGCAACGGCCGCGTCTACCTCTCCGCCCGGCTCGGCCGCCAGCGCCGCGGCCGCGCCGGTCGATGACGCCGGGATGAACTCGGGGTCGGGCAGCTGGGTCGTGAGCCAGCGCCGACACTGCGCCTCCGCATGCGGATGGGTCGCCACCCGCCGCACCTTCTCCAGCTCCGTTCCCGGCCGTGCTAGCAGCGCGAAACTCACCGGCAGCAGGACTTCCCGCAGGACGATGAGCGGGTCACCCGTGGCCAGCTCGTCGAGGGTGGCGTTGACTGACCCCTCGACCGAGTTCTCCAGCGGCACCATCGCCGCGTCCGCTTCGCCGTGCCGGACCGCGTCGAGGGCCGCGAGAACTGACGTGTACGGCTGCAGGTGAGCGCGGCTGGCCGCCGACACGGTACGCAGGGCGGCCTCGGTGAAGGTGCCTTCCGGCCCGAGGTAGGCGTAGCGAGCGGGCGGTGTCCCTGGCATAGCGCAACCCTACGAGGCGAGGTGGCAAGCGAAACCAGCATTCGCTCCAGACGACCCTGGCAGCGTTGCCATGGACACCAGGCGCTAGATACCGCGACTAAGCGGTACGCGCCTTGCGTGCGGCGCCGATCACTGCGGAGAGCACCTGCCGTTCCTCGGGCGACAGCGGCAGCACACTGTTGCCGTGCCGTACACCCTTGGCATAGGCGCGGGACTCCGCCCGCCCGGCTATCGACGTCAACACCAGTCCGTCGCCCTCATCATCAAGCATCGCCGCAGACCAGGACATGCGCCCGCCGACATCGTCGAAGGCGTCATAACGCACCACCGCCACGTGCCGGATGGCCGCGCGCAGGTCACCTCGCACGTCCACCACATCGGCCCGCGTCGCAGCGAGCTCGGCCCGCAACATCTCAACCTCGGCGATGTTCCTGTCGACGATCTCAACGAACGTCGCCTCGCCGTCCGCACCTTGCAGCAGGGCAAACGATCGCCGCATGCGGTCAATGCGCCGGTTGGCGCCGAACGCGAGCAGTAACCCGAGCCCGCCAGCGGCGAGGCCGGCGATCACTAGGATCCCGGTGAGGCCCGAGTCCAGCTCCACGTGGCGAGCGTAGAGGTCGCCAGGGCCCATTGCCAGGAAGCACAGCCGCGCCGCTCACGCGAGGCGCACCTCCGCTCGGATCCGCGACACCTGAAGCTCGCGCAGCCTAGTGTCGCGTGTCCAAAGTCTCTTTGCGTTGGCCCGGTCCCGCTGGCGCCTGGCTGCGTTCTCGGTCGCCCACGTACCTCCAGTACGCCGGGCTCCCTGCGGCCTTGCTAGGCATCCAGCGGCGCTCGGGCCACCGTCAAAGGACCTCGGACACGCGACACTAGTCACGGCGAACGAGGGAAGACAGCGCAACCGCGGTCGTTGAAGCATGCGACGGCAGAAACTCGCTGTGTCTCGGAAGGCTGGACGTTGGGCCCGAGGGCCTACGGATACCCCTGAACTTTCGACGCTGGTCGGTCGAGACACTCGACAGGCGGCGCTTCATCATGCGGCCAGGGCAGAAACGGGCTGGCTGGCATAGTCGCGGCCGGCACCGACGACCACATGCGTGCCGCAATAGCACTGGACGTGCAGCACGATTCCGTGCTCGGTGTTGACCAGCGAGCGGATCCGTCGCGTTCCGACGAGAACCTTCGTGCCGTGGGCGGGGCAGTTGATGGAGAGCATTGGTGTGACCTCTTCTTCTGGCCGGGCGGGTTCATTGACACGATCATCGGCCCTCGACCCGATCGCCACAGTGCCCGCCGACACGGGCCGAATGTGCTCGCGCTGACAGATCCCGACGGCGACACCGTCTTCGGCGCATCCCTAGAGAAGACAGAACCGGACCCGGCGATCGCTGAGATCATTTGCCGCGGCGATGCTGGGACCTGTGGATGACATCTATGGTTAGGGCGTGCAGCCCAGCCCGCTGAGCACTTTGTCCGAAATCGATCGCCGCGCGGTGCTCAAGACGATGGTGCGACGCACCTATGGCAAGGGCGAGACGCTGTTCCACGAGGGTGAGGCCGGCAATCAGCTCTATGTGATCGAGCATGGCCGGGTGGCGATTCGCGTTTCCACGGCGCTCGGCGATGTCGTCACGCTCACCGTGCTCGGCCCAGGCGAAAGCTTCGGCGAGCAAGCATTGCTCGACGACTCCGCGACAAGGACGGCGAGTGCTGTCGCCGTCGAACCGCTTGAGGTCCGCACGCTGCAGCGTCAGCATTTCGAGGAGCTGCGACGTAAACATGCCTCCGTCGATCGCCTGCTGGTCGAGCTGCTGGCAGCGCAGGTCCGCAGGCTGACTTCCCAGCTGCTCGAGGCGCTGTACCTGCCGGTCGACCGTCGGATGATGCGGCGACTCGCCGATCTCGCCCTTCTCTACGGTGCGTCCGGCGAGGTCGACATTCCACTCCGCCAAGACGACCTCGCCTCGATGGCAGGCACGACGCGCCCGACGGCGAATCGGATCTTGCGCAAGCTCGAAGACAGCGGCGTTATCGCCCTACGCAAAGGTCACGTCCGGATCATCGACGCCGAGTCGTTGGCAAGCCGCGCCGTTTGATGCGTACAGCATCAGATGTCGAGCTCGACGCCGGACGAGCCCTGCTGAAGACATGACATGCGAGGGCCGCGGGGTCGAAAATACCCGCCCTGGCAGAGTGGGGTCATGGATCGGGTGCAGGTGCGGGAGCTGCTGAACCGGGTGGCCGCGGGAGCGACGGACGTAGACGCAGCGGTCAAGGCACTGGTGGCCGAACCTTTCCAGGATCTCGGCTTCGCGCGGCTCGACACGCACCGCGCACTGCGCACAGGCGACCCGGAAGTCGTGTACGCGGAGGGCAAGACCGCAAATCAGATCGTCGAGCTCCTCGCCACCCTCCGCGAGGCGCATCCCGGCCGACCAGCGATCGCCACCCGCCTTGCGGATGAGGCGGCGGACGCGGTGCGCGAGGCATTCGCCGACGCGGCGATTGACCCCATCGCGCGCGCCG
>JBKPTD010000036.1:0-8424 GCA_046735375.1 Actinomycetota bacterium
CGCAATCGGACGGTCGGCTTCGTCTTCCAGTCCTTCCAGCTCCTGTCAAGGACGAGTGCCCTCGACAATGTCGCACTCCCGCTGATCTACCGCGGCGTGGGGCGCGCCGAACGGCACCGGCGGGCGGAGGCAGCGCTTCATGCTGTCGGCCTCGGCCATCGGCTCGGCCACCGTCCCTCCCAGCTGTCCGGTGGTGAGCAGCAGCGGGTCGCGATCGCCCGCGCGCTGGTGGCTGAGCCCTCCATCCTGCTCGCGGACGAGCCGACGGGGAATCTCGACACCAGAAACGGCGCCGAGGTCATGCGCCTGCTGGACCAGCTCAATGTCGAGCGGGATGTCGCTGTCATCCTGGTGACCCACGAGCCGGACATCGCTGCACACGCCCGCCGCGTCCTCTCCGTCAGAGACGGTCTGATCGAACGTGATGAGGTCAACGCCTCCCCGGTACGACCCCGGCAGGTAGAGCCGGACGGCGAGCTCCCACCGGACGCCCCTGGGGAAGCGGCGCTTCGGTGAGGCTCGCGGAGTCCTTCCGGGTCGCGTTCGCCGCGTTGAGGTCCAACCGGCTGCGCAGCGCGCTGACCATGGTGGGCGTCGTCATCGGGGTGGCTGCAGTGATCATCCTGGTGGCAATCGGTTCCGGCGCGAAGCAGGAAGTCGAGTCGCAGATCGAGGGTCTCGGCTCCAACCTGATCCTGGTCGTGCCAGGACGGGTGCAGTTCGGCTCGGCGCCGACGGCGAGCCGCCTTCAACTGTCCGACGCGACCTTGCTCGGCCGGGTTGTCGGCGACCAACGACGGGTCACTGTCTCGGTTGCATCGGGCGAGGTCGTCCGGATGGGATCCCGCCAAGCCTTCGCCAACGTCGTGGGGACCAACGAGAACCTTCCCAACGTCTTCAACCGCCCCCTCAACCGAGGCCGCTACCTGAGCGCGGCAGACGTCGACACGCGGCGGCGAGTCGCCGTCCTCGGCGCGAGCGTCGCCGGTCGGCTCTTCCGCGATGTCGATCCGATCGGACGGCAGTTCTCCATCGCCGGCGTGCGGTTTCGCGTCGTGGGCGTGTACGACGGAGTCGGCTCGGCTTTCGGCATCAACAGGGACGAGGAAGTCCACATCCCGGTGACGGCCCAGCAGCGGCTGCTCGGGATTCAGACAGTCGACGGCTTCGGAGTCAAGGCCGCGACGACATCCGCGATCAACGACCTGCAAGGGCGGCTCGTCACTGCCTTGGAGAACCGCTATCCGGGCGAGGAGTTCTCAGCGGTCACCCAGACCCAGATCCTTGGGACCGTCGGACGGATCCTGGGCATGCTCACCTTCGTCCTCGCCTCCATCGCGGCGATCTCCCTGCTGGTCGGCGGGGTGGGCGTCTCCAACATCATGCTCGTATCGGTGCGTGAGAGGACCGCGGAGATCGGCCTGCGTAAAGCGCTCGGCGCCCGGCAGCGTGACGTATTGCTGCAGTTCCTCATCGAAGCCGTGCTGCTGACGACCTTCGGCGGGCTGATAGGCATCGGCATCGGCGCCGCCGCGTCCTGGGCGATTGGCGATTATTCGCCGGTGCCGACCGTGATCGCGTGGTGGTCGCCGGTGCTTGCCGCAGGCGTTTCCGTCGGCGTCGGCGTCTTCTTCGGCGTCGCACCCGCCCGCCGGGCTGGCCGCCTCGATCCGGTGGTGGCGCTCCGCGCCGAGTAGGGAGGTGCCTGGTGCCTCTCCCGGCCGCCGTCAAGTGACCTCGGACACGGGACACTAGGCTCGGTCATAAGCGTCGGGCCGCACCTGAGGAGGCTGTGTGAGCAGGTCCGCGTTGGCGGTCTGGGACGAAGCCTTCTTGGCGTACGACTTCGGCGCAGGACACCCGCTGGCCCCACGCCGGCTCGACCTCACCATAAGGCTCGCGCGTCAGCTTGATGTCCTCGACCACCTGGAGGTCGTGGCTCCGCCTCCAGCGGATGACCAGCTGCTCGGGCTCGTGCATGCCAGCGACTACATTGACGCGGTCAAGCGGGCGAGCGCGGACCCGGAGGCAACGGACCTGGCGCGGGGACTCGGCAGCTCAGACAATCCGACCTTCGTCGGCATGCATGAAGCGTCCGCACTTGTTGCCGGCGCCTCGACCAGAGCCGCAGAGGCAGTGTGGAGCGGCTCGGCCGAGCATGCGATCGACATCGCCGGCGGACTCCACCACGCGATGCCCGACCGGGCGTCGGGCTTCTGCGTCTACAACGATCCCGCCATCGCGATCGCCTGGCTCCTCAGTCACGGTGCGCGCCGCATCGCCTATGTCGACGTGGATGTGCACCACGGCGACGGAGTCCAGCACGTCTTCTGGGACGAGCCCCGAGTCCTCACCATCTCGCTGCATGAGAGCGGCAGGTTCCTCTTCCCCGGAACCGGGTTCCCCGACGAGACGGGTGGTCCCGGCGCGCCGGCCAGCGCGGTCAATGTCGCGCTGCCACCGGGCACCGGCGACGCCGGATGGCTGCGCGCCTTCCACGCGATCGTGCCCCCGCTGTTGCGGTCATTCCGCCCCGAAGTTCTCGTATCGCAGCACGGCTGCGACTCGCACTTTCTTGACCCATTGGCACACCTGATGCTCAGCGTGGATGCACAACGGGCCGCCGCAGTGGCCATCCACCAGCTGGCGCACGAGACCGCCGGGGGCCGATGGGTGGCCACCGGAGGTGGCGGCTACGCGATCACCGAAGTCGTGCCGCGCACGTGGACCCACCTCCTGGCCGAGCTCGCCGGGCATCCGGTGGCGCCGCAGGCCGAAACGCCGGTGGCGTGGCGCGCCTACGTCAGGGAGATCACCGGCGACGTCGCGCCGGCGCATATGACGGACGGTCGTGAACCCCGGTGGGCGTCCTTCGATGACGGGCACGACCTCGACGACCCGGTGGATCAGGCGATCGCCCAGACCCGCGCCGCAGTCTTCCCTGCACATGAGGTTGAGGTATGACGGACCCCGCGCTCGCCCACGGCCGCGCCGAACTCGTCAAGCACCTCGTTGCCCATCGCATAGCCGGGGACGTCGCGACCCCGCGCGACAACAACCTCCGCAACTACCGGCGGCTGGCCGACCGCATCCAAGAGTGGACCTTCGGGCTGACCTTTCGGCGCCGGTGGAACTTCGAAGACATCCTCGCCATGATGGCCGAGCGGGCCGGCGTCGACCCGGATCCCGCCTACACCGTCGGCCGCGATTACATCGATCCCGAACTCACCGTCGATGCACTCGATCGAATGGCCAAGCGGCTGCGGGCTGCCGCGACAGTGCGCGAGCCGGTGCTTCTCGGCACCGGCCACCCGCCGATGTTGCTGGCCATCCACCAGGCTGTCGCCGTCGCGCTGCGGCAGGCAGGATGTCCTGTTCTGACGCCGGCGGCCGGCGGGCGGGTGAGTGTCGATGTGTACGGCGGACAGCCACGGCTGGGCCAGATCGTCTACATCGGCGGTGTCGCGATGTTTGCCACGAACGCCTCGCTGCGGCACACGCACTCACCGGCGCCGATGAATCTCATGGTCTCCGCGCTCGATGCGGCGGATGACCGTCGGCCGGGCCTGGTGATCGCAGACCACGGGTGGGCCGGCGCGGCCGGGGAGGCCGGCATCGACGCGATCGGGTTCGCAGACAGCAACGATCCCGCCCTCTTTGCCGGTGAGGTGGAGGGCAAGATCGCTGTCTCCGTACCGATGGACGACGGGATCAACCCGGAACACTATGGCCCCGTCACCCGCTACCTCCTGGACCGCGCAGGACTGCGGGCAGACCATCACGAGGCGTGGTGACGAGCGCGCAGGCTCTTCCCACCAGCCACACCCGCCACTAACCTTGCAGACAACCCGCCGGATAGAAGCCGGCCTGGTTCCGCGAGGTGCGCGCATGAGCACGTCAGAACGGCCACTGCCAGAGGTGAGATTCCTCACCGTCGCCGAGGTCGCGGCCGTCATGCGCGTGTCGAA
Organism: Actinomycetota bacterium; assembly: GCA_046735375.1. Classification (GTDB taxonomy): domain Bacteria; phylum Actinomycetota; class Actinomycetes; order JAKEEW01; family JAKEEW01; genus DASYTV01. The sequence continues at coordinate 3,969 of JBKPTD010000036.1, forward strand.
GATGACGGTGTACCGCCTGGTCCATGCGGCCGAGCTTCCTGCCGTACGGGTAGGGCGTTCCTTCCGTGTCCCTGAGCAGGCGGTCCACGACTACCTGAACGACGCCTACGTCGAGGCGGGCTGACTCCCTGAGCTCGGATGGGCCACCCGTCGGTAGCACCTCCAGCCGCTAAGTCCCCACTGCTAGCGCCCGGAGGAGACGCGGCGTTCAGGCCAACTGTGCGGCCCGGTAGCCTTGGGGGCCGCTGAAGTCCCGCTCGGCATGTCCGCTCACAGCGCGGCCGTCCCGAGAGGCTCGAGCAACGTGAGCAAGCGTGATTCGCGGGTAACTGTGCCCAACGCGTCCCAAGTCCCGATGATCAAGCGAGGTCTCCCGGTGGGGTCTGTCATCAAGAAGCGCCGCAAGCGCATGGCGAAGAAGAAGCACCGCAAACTGCTCAAGCGGACGCGCGTCCAGCGCCGCAACAAGAAGTGACATTCGTCGCGGCGACTGCGACGCTCTAGACGACCGGTAAGCCTCGCCAAAGGGGGCGCAGCGACTGGTGAGCCAGGAGGCTGACATGCGGCGCATCCTCGTTACCGGCGTCTCTCGACCGCCAGGCCCAGCGTTGGCCACGCGGCTGGCCGGTGAGCCAGAAGTCGCGCGCGTCATCGGCGTCGACGTCACGCAGCCCAGGGATGAGCTGCCTGGGGTCGAGTTCGTGCGGGCGGATATCCGCAGTCCGGTCGCCGCCGGCCTTCTTGACAGCGAGCAGATTGAGACGATCGTCCACCTCGGTGGCTTGTCTGGACCGGCCGGCCGCGGCGGCGGCCGCGAAGTAGCCGTCATCGGGACCATGCAGCTTCTCGCCGCGGCTCGGCGAGCAACGACCCTGCGGGCCTTCGTGCTCGAGTCATCAACGGCGGTCTATGGGGCCGGCCCCAACGATGCCGCCCTCGCTACCGAGGACACGCCGCTGCCTGCGCGTGCGAGTGGGCGAGCGCGAGACGCGGCCGAGATCGAGAAATATGTCGACGGGCTTGCGCAGCGCCGCCCGGACTTGCGGGTCTGCCTCCTTCGCTTGGCGCCCCTGGCGGGGCCGACCGTGCGGACGCCGGTCGCCCGATATCTGCGCAGGACGGTCGTGCCGACGATGCTTGGCTACGACCCGCGATTGCAGCTCCTCCACGAAGACGACGCGGTCGACGCGCTGCTACGTGCGACGCTGATAGAGGCGGTCGGGACGTACAACGTCGCCGGGGACGGCGCGCTGTACTTGTCCCAAGCGGCCCGACGGCTCGGACGCCCACAGGTGCCGGTACCCGCTGGCATGCTGCCGTGGTTCCTCGGCCGGGTGGACCCGCCGATCTGGCTGCTGCGCTACGGCCGGGTGGTCGACACCGCCCGGATCAAGAAGGAGCTCGGCTTCGCCCCTACGTACACCACAGCCGAAGCCTTGCAGGCGCTTCGCGGGGGGCGATGATGGACGACCGGCTTGGCACGGGTGTGAATGGCACTGTCGTGCCCGGTGCTCTCGACGCCCGGATCGCCGCCGGGCTGGCGTTCCTCAGGCGCCGCCTGAGTGGGCAGTACGAGATCGACGAGTTCGGCTTCGACCCGGACCTGACCAGCAATGTCCTGCTGCCGCTTATCCGGCCGCTCGCGGAGAAGTACTTCCGCGCCGAGGTACGCGGCGTCGAGAACGTGCCGACCGATGGGGCGGCGCTCATCGTCGCCAACCACGCCGGCACGATTCCGATCGACGCACTAGTGACACAACTGCTCATCCACGACCGGACCGGGCGGCATCTGCGCCTGTTGGCAGCCGATCTGGTCTTCCGGTTGCCCGTGACCGCCCATTTGGCCCGCAAGGCCGGGCACACTCTGGCGTGCCAAGAGGACACCGCGCGGCTGCTCGAGACAGGGGAGGTCGTCGGCGTCTGGCCGGAAGGCTTCAAAGGGATCGGGAAGCCGTTCAACGAGCGCTATCAGCTGCAACGGTTCGGTCGAGGCGGCTTCGTATCGGCCGCTGCCAAGGCCGGGGCAAAGATCGTGCCGTGTGCCATCGTTGGCGCCGAGGAGATCTATCCGATCATCGCGGACCTCAAGCCGCTCGCCAAGATGCTTGGCCTTCCGTACGTACCGGTGACGCCGACATTCCCGTGGCTCGGCCCGCTAGGTCTGCTGCCGCTGCCGTCAAAGTGGCTGATCGAGTTCGGGCCGCCGATCGAGTCTTCTGAGCTGCCCGAGGCCGCCGAGGACGATCCGCTCAGCGTGCTGGACATGACAAGCCAGGTGCGCGAAACCATCCAGCACATGCTCTACCGGCTGCTCGCTCAGCGCGGCTCTGCGTACGGCAACTAGCAAGCCAGAACGCCTTCGGCCCATGTGCGGCGAGCGAGGGCGCCCACCGCACACGGGCCGACAGCAGGAGATCGCAGCAGCTAGCTCACGGCATTGAGGGCGTCCACCTCCCCGGAGCCGTAGAAGCTGTTGTGCTGTGTCGAGCCGCTGCAGTGCTGTGGCGATCCGTCGGGCCGCGGGAATGCCGCGTACACCGAGTCGTCAGGGCACGGCAGTGCGTTGGCCCCTTGCTGCAGCGCAGACTGCACCGAGTGGGGGTCGACGCCCTTGCTGAGCAGCAAGGCCACAACTCCGACAGCATGCGGACCGGCCATCGAAGTGCCCTGCAGGTAGCAGTAGAGTGCGCCGTTCTCGGTGATGGTGAGGCTGGGTGCGCAGATGGTGCCGGTGCTGGAGAACGTCGACAGAACGCGGCCGTTCGGTGCATCCGTAGTCACCTGCAGGATCCTGTCACCGCCAGGCGCCGCGACGTCCGCCGTCGAGATGCCGTAGGACGAGTAGTACGACTTGAGCTGCTTGTTGCCCGTGGCGGTAACACCGATGACGCCGGGAACCTCCACCGGCACGACAGCGCAGGCGTTGGTGATATCGCGCTCGACGGCGGCGCCCGGTGGGAAGTCCGGGCTGATGACGTCGACCGTCGGGTGGGACAGGTCGTCCCTGTCGTTGCCCTCGGACGCGACCACGACAACGCCCTTGGACTGTGCATAGCCGATGGCGCGCCGCTCGGCGTTCCAGATCGCCCGCTGCACGGGGTCGTTCTTGCAGTTGAACAGCCATGGGTCGGCGAAGTAGCTGTTGTTCGTTACATCGATCCCATGCGTGGCAGCCCAGACGTACGAGCAAACGACCATCTCCGGGAAGAAGTACCCGTCGTCATTGCTTGATTTGATGCCGGCGATCTTCACTGTCGGCGCTACGCCAACGATTCCCGTGCCGTTGGCAGCGGCGGCAATGGTACCCGCGGTGTGGGTGCCGTGGCCGACGATGTCGTTGCCGACGGCGAGGGGCTGTGGTGCCCCAGAGGAGCAGTCTGCGCTGTTGGCAGCGTCGTAGTTGGGCGCCAGGTCCGGGTGGGTGAAGTCCAGGCCCGTGTCGACATCACCGACGAGTACGGATGGGCTACCGGTGCTGATCTCGTGGGCTTCTGGAACCTGAATCTGCCGCATGTCCCACTGGCGTCCCGATAGCGAGTCGCCCCACGTGGCGGCCTGTGCGGCCGTGACATCCGCGCCCTCATCGGCAGCGGTCACACGGACCTTCGTGCCATAGCCGGAGGTATCGACCGCTGCGTCGACGTTCTCGGTCCGACGCATGGCGGCGGCGAACCCTGTGCTGGACGAGCGGGCGATGACCACGCCGATGGCGGAGTAGTTGGCGACGAGCGTGCCGCCGGCCTCCTCAACGGCGCTCCCGGCGCCCGAGCTTGAGGCCCCTGCGTGATAAAGCACGAGGTAGGTGGCCTCTGGTCCGGCCGACGCCGTCTGCACGGTGGCCGTGAAACCAGCGACGGTGATTAAGGCGACTGCGGCCCCGGCCAGGCCCAATCGACGGGGCCGGACCGCGCGGAGGAACGTCATGAAAGCCTCCTCGTTGGAGAGACGAGGGAGTGATCCCCGTGGACGGGCCGGTCGACCCGTGGCCAGACCGTAGTCGGCGCTTCACGAGGCGAGCAATAGGCCGCGCCGATCTCATCGTCCTTTGAGTCCGGGCGTATGCGGCGTACCTCCAGAAACCAAGCGGCGAGTGGCGTAAACCCGACGCGTCGCGCGGCCAGCCTTCGTCCCACCACGGCAGCGACCTCTCCAGATTGAGCAATTAGGGTCGGTGGCGTGGATGCGCGGGTCACCTTGCTCAGCAAGCCCGGCTGTCACCTCTGTGATGACGCCCGCGACGTGATCGCCAAGGTGTGCGCAGAGATGGGCGCAGACTGGACCGAGATCGACATAACGAGCGATCCGGATCTCCGCCAGCGTTACTGGGAGCAGATACCGGTGACGCTCGTGGACGGCGTGCAGCATGACTACTGGCGAGTGGATCCTGCTCGGCTCCGTGTGGCGCTGGCCTGACCGAGCCCGGCGCCCGGAGATCGCGACTTTGTGCGTACGTTCA
>JBKPTD010000037.1:0-34711 GCA_046735375.1 Actinomycetota bacterium
GCGGCGGGTACCGCGAGCCGGGCGGCTGCGCTGGCCGGCGCGTGCCGCGGCCTGTGCGGCCTCCCGCTCCGCGCGGGTGCCGGTGACCTCACCCTTGTAGATCCACACCTTCACCCCGATCCGGCCGAAGGTGGTCCTGGCCTCGTAGAAGCCGTAATCGATGTCCGCCCGAAGTGTGTGCAGCGGCACCCGGCCCTCGCGGTAGAACTCCGACCGGCTCATCTCTGCGCCGCCAAGGCGCCCTGAGCACTGGATCCTGATGCCTTGCGCGCCCGCCTTCATCGCCGTCTGGAGCGCTTTGCGCATGGCGCGACGGAAGGACACGCGGGCCGACAGCTGCTCTGCCACACCCTGGGCGACGAGCTGCGCGTCGGTCTCCGGGTTGTAGACCTCGCGGGTATTGATCCGCACCTGCTTGCCAGTGACCTGACGAAGCTCGTCGGTGAGACGGTCGATCTCCTTGCCGCCACGACCAATGACCATGCCGGGACGTGCCGTGTGGACGTACACCTCGACCCGGTCGCGCGTGCGCTCGATCTCGATGCTCGACACTCCGGCTCGGTCGAGGCGGCGCATCAGCGTACGGCGGATGGCCACGTCCTCCTTGACGTAATCCTTGTACAGCTTGTCGGCGTACCACCGGCTCTTGTATTCGGTGGTGATGCCGAGACGGAACCCGTGCGGGTTGACCTTCTGCCCCACTAGCGGGTCCTCCTATTCCTCGTCGTGGCATTGGCGGTGTCGGTCTCGAACGACCGCACGACCACGGTGATGTGGCTGGTGCGCTTGCGGATCCGGTATGCCCGACCCTGGGCGCGTGGGCGGAATCGCTTGATGGTCGGGCCCTCGTCGACGTACGCCTCGCTGACCCAGAGGCTTTCCGGGTCGAGCTGCGAGTTGTGCTCGGCGTTGGCGATGGCGCTCGCGAGCACCTTGCTCACCGGCTCGCTCGCGGCCTGTGGCGCGAACCTGAGCATGGCCTGCGCCTCTGATGCAGGCAGGCCGCGAATGAGGTCCACCACGCGGCGGGCCTTCATGGGCGTGACGCGGGCGTACCGCGCCTGAGCCCTGGCTTCCATCGCTACCCCTTCACCCCGCGAGTTCCTCGGCTTGCGAACCCACAGGGATACAAATCAGTGATTCGTGTCTTCGGTCTGTGTCGTGGTTTGGGTGTTCGGTTCAGTCTTGGGTTTGCCTCGGTTGTCGTGGCTGCTCAACGCCGGCGAGCCCGCCGGTCGTCCTTGACGTGCCCGCGGAATGTCCGCGTCGGCGCGAACTCGCCGAGCTTGTGGCCGACCATCGCCTCGGTAACGAAGATCGGCACGTGCTTGCGCCCGTCATGCACAGCGATGGTGTGGCCGAGCATGGCTGGCACGATCATGGACCGGCGGGACCAGGTCCTGATCACGTTCTTCGTGCCCTTCTCGTTCTGGGTGACCACCTTCTTCATCAGGTGGTCGTCCACGAAGGGACCCTTCTTGAGGCTGCGCGGCATGCCGACCTACTCCTAGCGCTTCTTGCCGGTCTTGCGACGACGGACGATGAACTTGTCGCTCGCCTTCTTGGCCTGACGAGTGCGACCTTCCGGCTTGCCCCACGGGCTGACCGGGTGCCGGCCGCCGGACGACTTGCCTTCGCCACCACCAAGCGGGTGGTCGACCGGGTTCATGGCGACACCGCGTACGGATGGACGCTTGCCCTTCCACCGCAGCCGGCCCGCCTTACCCCAGCTGATGTTGGACTGTTCTGCGTTGCCGACCTCACCAACGGTCGCGCGGCAGCGCACATCCACGTTGCGGATCTCGCCGGAAGGCATCCGCAGCTGGGCGTACGGACCCTCCTTGGCGACCAGCTGGACGCTCGAGCCGGCCGACCGAGCGATCTTCGCCCCACCACCAGGGCGCAGCTCGATCGCGTGGACAACCGTGCCGACCGGGATGTTTCGTAGCGGGAGATTGTTGCCAGGCTTGATGTCAGCCCGCGGGCCGTTCTCGATCCGGTCGCCCTGCCGAAGGTTGGTCGGAGCGAGGATGTAGCGCTTCTCGCCGTCGACGTAGTGCAGGAGGGCGATCCTGGCGGTGCGGTTCGGGTCGTACTCGATGTGGGCGACCTTCGCCGCTACGCCGTCCTTGTCCGTCCGCCGGAAGTCGATCAGCCGGAATGCCCGCTTGTGACCGCCGCCCTGGTGCCTGGTCGTCACCCGGCCGTGATTGTTGCGGCCGCCCTTGCCATGCAAGGGGCGCACGAGCGACTTCTCCGGCTCGGTGCGCGTGATCTCGACGAAGTCGGAGACGCTCGCGCCCCGGCGGCCCGGAGTCGTCGGCTTGTACTTACGGATGCCCATCTGCCTGGTTCCTCAGCTCTTCGGTCGTCCGGTCAGGAGACCGGACCTCCGCTGTGCTTGTCGATTCGGAGGCTCCGGTCATGAGACCGGACCTCCACGGCGCCTGTCGATTCGGAGGCTCCTGTCATGAGACCGGACCTCCGAATATGTCGATACGGTCGCCTGGGGACACGGTCACGATCGCCCGCTTGGTGTTGGCCCGGGTGCCGAGCCCGAATCGGGTGCGGCGCCGCTTGCCCTTGCGGTTGACCGTGTTGACGGTCGTCACCTTGACGTTGAACAGCTTTTCGACGGCAATCTTGATCTCGGTCTTGTTCGCGTCGGGATCGACGAGGAACGTGTACTTGTTCTCGTCGAGCAGTGCGTAGCTCTTCTCCGACACGATCGGCCGCAGCAGCACATTACGGGGGTCCTTGGCCAGCGCGTTCATGCCTTCTCCTCCGCTGCCGCCGTCTTACTGCTCGCCGTCTTACTGCTCGCCGTCTTACTCCCGGCCGTCTTACTCCCGGCCGTCTTACTCCCGGCCGTCTTGCTGCTCGCCGTCTTGCTGCTGGCCGTCTTGCTGCTGCTCGCCGTCTTGCTGCTGCTCGCCGACTTGCTGCTACTCGCCGACTTTCGGGTCGTGCTGGCGGGCCGAGCCGGTGCCGGCGGCTGCGCCACCGGGACGAGGGTGATACCACCGAGGAAACGGTCGAGCGCAGCCGTGGTGAAGACCACGTCGTCGCTGACGAGCACGTCGTAGGTATTCAGCTGGTCGGGGACGAGCAGGTGCACATCGGGAACGTTGCGCAGGCTCTTCCACGCCGTCATGTCGTTGCGGTCGAGCACGACGAGCACGTTGCGGCGGTCGTCGACCACATTGGAAAGCGTCGCGGACGCTGCGCGCGTGGAGGGCGTCTCACCGTCGACGAACCCGGACACGACATGAACACGGCCGTTGCGGGCCCGGTCGGAGAGGGCCCCGCGCAGTGCCGCTGCCTTCATCCGCTTCGGTGTCCGCTGATCGTAGGTACGCGGCGTCGGGCCGTGGACGATGCCGCCGCCGTTGAACTGCGGCGCCCGGATCGATCCCTGGCGGGCCCGGCCGGTCCCCTTCTGCCGATACGGCTTGCGGCCCCCGCCGGCGACCTCGCCGCGCGTCTTGGTGCTGTGGGTTCCCTGGCGCGCCGCCGCCAGTTGGGCGACGACGACCTGGTGGATGAGCGGTACGTTCACCGTCACGTCGAAGATCTCCGCAGGGAGCTCTACGGTGCTCGACGTCGCGCCGGTCGCATCCACGACGTCAACGCTGGTCACAGGGCACCTCCCTTGGAGGCCGTACGGACGAGGACAAGACCGCCGGTCGGGCCCGGAATCGCCCCCTTGAGAAGCAGCAGGCCCTGCTCCCCGTCGACGGCATGTACGGTCAGGTTCTGCGTCGTTGTTTTGACCCCGCCCATCCGGCCGGCCATCTTCATACCCCTGAACACCCGCCCAGGCGTCGCGCAGCCGCCGATGGAGCCCGGCGAGCGATGCTTGCGCTCCACACCGTGCGAGGCGCGCAGGCCGTGGAAGCCGTGCCGCTTCATCACACCCGCAAAGCCCTTACCCTTACTCGTCCCGACCACGTCCACGAGCTGGCCCTCTTCGAACACGTCCGGGCCCAGCTCCTGGCCGAGTGTGTACTCGCTGGCGTCGTCGGTACGCAGCTCCACGACGTAGCGGCGCGGCGTCACGCCCGCCTTGACGAAGTGGCCCGTCGAGGGCTTGTTCACCTTGCGGGGGTCGACCTGCCCGTAAGCGAGTTGGACGGCGCTGTAGCCATCAGCGTCCGGTGTGCGGACCTGAGTGACGACACATGGGCCTGCCTTGACGACAGTGACCGGCACAATCCGGTTGCTCTCGTCGAAGACCTGCGTCATGCCGAGCTTTTCGCCCAGGACGCCCTTTATTTCCTTGGCCATGATCGGCGTCCCTTAGAGCTTGATCTCGATATCGACGCCCGCCGGGAGCTCGAGTCGCATAAGCGAATCGACCGTCTTCGGCGTGGGGTCGAGGATGTCGATGAGTCGCTTGTGCGTGCGCATCTCGAAGTGCTCGCGCGAGTCCTTGTACTTATGCGGCGAGCGGATGACGCAATACACGTTCTTTTCAGTGGGCAGCGGCACCGGGCCCGCGACCTGCGCGCCAGTCCGGATCACCGTGTCGACGATCTTGCGCGCCGAGCTGTCGATGACCTCGTGGTCGTAGGCCTTGAGCCGGATGCGGATCTTCTGTCCCGCCATGGTGCTCAGCTTTTCCTTTACCTATCGGTCCAGGTCGCCCTGGGGTGGCTGGCTTGTGCCGCCGCTGTCGCGTTCGTGATGCGGGGGCCGGAGTCCCTTACGGGCCCTCGGCCCCCGCATCCTTGGGGTCCTATTTGAGGATCTTGGTGACTCGGCCGGCGCCGACGGTACGACCACCTTCGCGGATCGCGAAGCGAAGGCCCTCGTCCATGGCGATCGGCTGGATCAGCTCGACCCGCATCTCCGTGTTGTCACCAGGCATGACCATCTCTGTGCCCTCAGGTAGGTGCACGACGCCGGTCACGTCGGTGGTACGGAAGTAGAACTGCGGACGGTAGTTGTTGAAGAACGGCGTGTGCCGGCCGCCCTCGTCCTTGGACAGGATGTAAACCTGCGCCTCGAACTCGGTGTGCGGCGTCACGCTGCCCGGCTTGCAGACTACCTGGCCGCGCTCGACCTCCTCGCGCTTGATGCCGCGCAGGAGCAGGCCGACGTTCTCGCCCGCCCGCGCCTCATCGAGGAGCTTGCGGAACATCTCGACGCCGGTGACAACCGTCTTGGTGGTCGACGTGTGGATGCCGATGATCTCGATGTCCTGGTTGATCTTGAGGACACCACGCTCGACGCGACCGGTCACGACCGTGCCCCGACCGGTGATCGTGAACACATCCTCGATCGGCATGAGGAACGGCTTGTCGATGTCGCGGACCGGCTCGGGAATCGCGGTGTCGACCGCGTTCAGGAGCTCGAGGATCTTCTCCTCCCACTCCGCGTCACCCTCGAGCGCCTTGAGCGCCGAGACGCGGACGACCGGGACGTCGTCGCCGGGGAACTCGTTGTTGGAGAGCAGCTCGCGCACCTCCAGCTCGACGAGCTCGAGAATCTCCTCGTCGTCGACCATGTCCGCCTTGTTCAGCGCGACCACGATGTAGGGCACGCCTACCTGGCGGGCGAGCAGCACATGCTCGCGCGTTTGCGGCATCGGGCCGTCGGTCGCCGCGACCACGAGGATCGCGCCGTCCATCTGGGCGGCACCGGTGATCATGTTCTTGATGTAGTCGGCGTGACCCGGGCAGTCGACGTGCGCGTAGTGGCGCGCCTCGGTCTGGTATTCCACGTGCGCGATGGAGATCGTGATGCCGCGCTGCTTCTCTTCTGGCGCCTTGTCGATCTCATCGAACGGCGTGAACGGGTTCACGTCCGGATACTTGTCATGCAGCACCTTGGTGATCGCCGCGGTCAGTGTCGTCTTGCCGTGGTCGATATGACCGATGGTGCCGATGTTGACGTGCGGCTTAGTCCGCTCGAACTTCGCCTTCGCCACTGTGACTCCTTCTGACTGGGTCACGCCGTACGACGTGTTCCTGGTGTGGTTCGGCCGTACGGGCTACTCGCCCCGGGCCTTCTTGATGATCTCGTCCGCGACGTTCCGAGGAACCTCGGCGTACGAGTCGAACTGCATGGAATAGCTCGCTCGCCCCTGCGTCTTGCTCCGGAGATCGCCCACGTAGCCGAACATCTCGGAGAGCGGGACGACTGCCTTGATGAGGCGGGCGCCGGCACGCTCGTCCATGGCCTGGATGTGGCCACGGCGCGAGTTGAGGTCGCCGATCACATCGCCCATGAAGTCCTCGGGCGTCGTGACCTCCACCGCCATCATCGGCTCGAGCAGCACTGGGTCGGCTCGGCGCGCCGCCTCCTTGAACGCCATCGAACCGGCGATCTTGAAGGCGAGCTCGGACGAGTCGACCTCGTGGTAAGCGCCATCGCGCAGCGTGACCTTCACGTCGACCATCGGATAACCGGCGAGGACGCCGAACTCCATGGCCTCCTGGCTGCCCGCGTCGACTGACGGGATGTACTCCTTGGGGATTCGGCCGCCGGTGACATGGTTCACGAACTCGTAGCCACCGTCATTGCCCCTGGTCGGCTCGATGTCGATGACGACGCGGGCATATTGCCCTGAGCCGCCGGTCTGCTTCTTGTGGGTGTACTCGACCTTCTCCACCTTGCGGCGGATGGTCTCTCGGTAGGCCACCTGCGGCTTGCCGACATTCGCCTCGACCCTGAACTCCCGGCGCATCCGGTCGACGAGCACCTCGAGGTGCAGCTCACCCATGCCCGCGATGACCGTTTGACCGGTCTCCTCGTCGGTGCGTACCTGGAAGGTGGGATCCTCCTCGGCGAGCCGCTGGATGGCCGTGGAGAGCTTCTCCTGGTCGCCTTTGCTCCTCGGCTCGATGGCGACGTGGATGACCGGCGCCGGGAAGCTCATCGACTCGAGGACGACCGGTGCTTCCGGACCGGAAAGGGTGTCACCGGTCGTGGTGTCCTTGAGCCCCATCACGGCCACGATCTGGCCGGCGCTCGCCTGCCCGATCTCCTCGCGCTTGTTCGCGTGCATCCGGTAGATCTTGCCGATCCGCTCCTTGCGGCCCTTGAGGCTGTTGAGCACCTGAGAGCCCGCCCTGAGCGTGCCGGAGTAAACCCTGAGATACGTGAGCTTGCCGAGGTGGGGATCACTCATGATCTTGAACGCAAGAGCGGAGAGCGGTGCCTCAGGGTCGGGCTCGCGCTCAATGAGCTCCCCCTCGTTGTTCGCCGCGTGACCAGTAATGGCGCCGACGTCAAGCGGCGAGGGGAGGAAGTGCACGATCGCGTCAAGCATGGGCTGGACGCCCTTGTTCTTGAACGCGGATCCGCAGAGGACCGGCGTGAGCTTGCTGGTGACCGTCGCCCGCCGGATACCGGCGATGATCTGTCCCTCGGTGGGCTCCTGACCCTCGAGGTACATCTCCATGATGTTGTCGTCCGCCTCGGCGAGCGTCTCGATCATCCGGTCCCGCCACTCGCGCACGGCCTCGATGTGAGACGTGGGCACCGGCTGGATCTCGTACTTCTCGCCCTTGGCGGCTTCCTCGCTCCACACCAGCGCTTGCTGGGAGATGAGGTCGATCACTCCACGGAAGTCGGCTTCCGAGCCCAAAGGGAGCTGTACGACCAGCGGGGTCGCGTTGAGCCTGCTGACGATCATGTCAACGCACCGATGGAACTCCGCGCCAACGCGGTCCATCTTGTTGACGAAGCAGATCCGCGGGACGTGGTAGCGGTCGGCCTGCCGCCAAACCGTCTCCGTCTGCGGCTCGACACCGGCCACGCCATCGAAGACCGCCACAGCGCCATCGAGCACCCGCAGCGACCGCTCTACCTCGACCGTGAAGTCGACGTGGCCGGGCGTATCGATGATGTTGATCGTGTGGCCGTCCCACTGGGTGGTCGTCGCGGCGGAGGTGATGGTGATGCCGCGCTCCTGCTCCTGCTCCATCCAGTCCATGGTGGCCGCGCCCTCATGAACCTCACCGATCTTGTAGTTGATGCCGGTGTAGAACAGGATCCGCTCGGTTGTCGTGGTTTTGCCCGCGTCGATATGAGCCATGATCCCGATGTTGCGAACCTTGGCCAGCTCAAGAGTGGTGTTGTCAGCCACGACGGCTCGTTCTTTCCTGTCTCGTCTCTTGTCTGTGCGGGTTATGTCGTTGTTCTTGTTCTTTGTGACTCTTGGTGCTGTCGCTCCGCCGGCGGGCCGGGGTGGCTACCACCGGTAGTGCGCGAATGCCTTGTTGGACTCGGCCATCTTGTGGGTGTCCTCGCGGCGCTTGACGCTCGCCCCGAGGCCGTTGCTCGCGTCCAGCAGCTCGTTCATCAGCCGCTCGGTCATCGTCTTTTCCCGGCGACCCTTTGAATAGCTCACCAGCCAGCGCAGCCCAAGCGTGGTCGCTCGCCCGGCTTTCACCTCGACTGGGACCTGGTAGGTCGCACCGCCGACCCGCCGGCTTCGGACCTCGAGGGTCGGCTTCACGTTGTCCAACGCACGCTTGAGTGTGATCACCGGGTCGGTGCCTGTCTTGTCCCGACACCCCTCGAGCGCGCCGTAGACGATGCGCTCGGCGACTGACCGCTTGCCGGCCAGCAGCACCTTGTTCACCAGCTGCGTTACTAGCGGCGATCCGTAGACGGGGTCGACATGGATCGGCCGGCGCGAAGCTGGGCCCTTGCGTGGCATTAGCTCTTCTCCTTCTTCGCGCCGTAGCGACTGCGCGCCTGCCTGCGGTTCTTCACGCCCTGCGTGTCGAGCGTGCCACGAATGATCTTGTAGCGAACGCCAGGCAGATCCTTGACCCGCCCTCCACGGACGAGCACGATCGAGTGTTCCTGCAGGTTGTGGCCGATGCCGGGGATGTAGGCCGTGACCTCGATCTGGCTACTGAGCCGCACCCGCGCGACCTTACGGAGCGCCGAGTTGGGCTTCTTGGGGGTCGTTGTATAGACGCGCATGCAGACACCCCGGCGCTGGGGGCTGCCCTTCAGCGCGGGCGTCTTGGTCTTGGCGACCTTGTCCTTGCGACCCTTGCGGACCAGCTGCTGGATCGTGGGCACCGCGTCTCCGTTTTCGTCGGTTTGTTGGTCTTTGTCAGTTGGCGGTCTTCGGGTGGCTTCGTCAGTTGTCTGGTCTTCGTCGTAGTCGAGAGGGTCGTCCGGTGCGCCCGAACGGCCCACATTCCTGCCATATGGTCCGCCCGCTCGGTGGGAGAGGGAGCCCCTCTTTCCACCCAGTTCGGCCCGGTTTGTCCGGTCCACGCGGTCGGGTGTGTCGCCCGATCAGGCCGTACTTCACGCCCTCGTAAAAACGGGAGGGGTTGAAACTCGATCGGCTGAGGTGGCGTCGTGCGCGCTGATCAACCAGCTGACTCTGGCGCACACCCGTATGCCCGGGGAGGCCCCAGGCACGAGGAAGAAGACTACCCGCCCGCCACCTCTAGGTCAAAATGGGATCATGCCTGGGCCGGACAGCCGGACACCTTCGGTGCTCTTGCTCCTGCATGGTAGGTCGCGCTTCGACGAGCATGCCACCCCCGACGATTCAGTCCCTTTTATCGCGGGCCGTACCGATGAGTTTCGTTGGCCTTGGCGGTCCAACCAAGGATGTGAGGGGGCTGATCCGCACTTGATCAGCCGCGCCTGACAACAGGAAAGGAGCGTCATGCTCGCAAATAGCAAGGCTTACAGCGGCTTCGCCGTCGACGACGTGGCCCGGGCCAAGGAGTTCTACACCGAAACCCTCGATCTGAGAGTTTCCGACCTGGATTCAGAAAACGGCCTGGTTGCGCTGCACGTGGGAGGCGAGCGACCGATCCTGGTGTACCAGAAGCCTGACTTCACGCCGGCGACCTACACGGTCCTCAACTTTCCGGTCGCCGACATCGACAAGACCGTCGACGGGCTGGCCGCTCGGGGCGTCAGCTTTGAGAGGTACGAGGGCTTCGGCCAAGACGAGAAGGGCATCGCGCGCGGCCAGGGACCGAGTATCGCCTGGTTCAGAGACCCGGCGGGCAACATCATGTCCGTGATCGAGGAGACGCAGGCCTCGTAAGGTGCGCGTCGACGAGGAGCGCACCAGGTCGCTGCGCATGCAGGCCCAGCGGCTCACGGTTCCGATCAGGAACTCTGTGACAGACGTCGTCCGGCACATGGTTGGGCTGCAGGCTCAAGACACCCGGATGACGCGGCTGCTGGTCCGCCCGCGAGTCTCGGGCGTCGATGCCGCCTCAGTAGATCGCGCGTGCCAGGACGGCTCGGTGGTCCGCACTTGGGCGATGCGGGGCACGCTCCATATGGTGGCCGCTGAGGATCTGCGCTGGCTCGTCGATCTCCTCGGCCCCACCTTCATTGCCCGCAGCCGGCCCCGACGCCGCCAGCTGGGGCTTCCGGACGACCTGTGCGAGGACGCCACAGGGGTCATGGTGGAGGTTCTGGCCGGGAAGCATCTCTCCCGGGCTGCGCTCGTCGAGGAGGTCCGCGCCCGCGGCATCCCCGTGCAGGATGGGCAGGCGCACGCGCACTTGGTGGCCTACGCAGCGATGCGCGGCGTGATCTGCCGTGGGCCGGACCGAGGCGACGAGCCGACGTACACCCTCGTCAGCGAGTGGGTCACCATTGCGCGGACGCTCGGTCCGGACGAGAGCCTGGCCGAGCTCTCCCGGCGCTACCTGACCGCGCATGGTCCGGCAGGCCTCGATGACTTCGCCACCTGGTCAGGACTTCCGGTCCGGCAGGCGAGGAGGGCGATCGAACTCGTGGCGCAGGAGTTTGAGGAAACCACCACCGCCGTCGGCAAGGCGTGGCTGCGTCCCGACCGGCGGCGAGAGCCGCATGCCCGCGCCGCTTTGCTGCTAGGCCACTTCGACCCGTACCTCCTCGACTATCGCAACCGGGATTTCGCCCTCGATCCGGCCTTCGCCAAACATGTTCAGGCCGGCGGCGGGTTCATTCAGCCCACCGTCGTCGTCGACGGGCAAGTAGTCGGAACCTGGCGCCAGCGGCGAGCACGCGAGAGCCTCACCATCGACATCGAGCCCTTCCGGCCACTCGATCGCCCTGTCCTGCCCCACCTCGAGGAGGAGGCGGCGGATCTCGGTCGATATCTCGACGTCGACGCCGTTCTCCGGCTACCCGAGCCCGGATAAGCGACTCGCCATCGACGCGGAGATTGTCCCCTTCGCATCGACCTCATGACCCTCACCCCCATGGGCGTCTGGGCCAGTGGACAAGCCGTCCGGCTCTACGGGCGATGATGCTCCGCCAGGAGAGCGACCACTGCTCTCCGGGCCTCCTGGACAGGCCCGGACCAAGGCTCGCCCTTGGCTGGCCGATCGACCCCTTGGCATCGACCCCGAGACGTTGACCCGGGGTTGACCCACTGCGTGCCACCCGTCGTGCGCTGCGCAGGTGCGCCGCTAAGGACAGAATCGACCACGTCAAGGCCAGGTCCCGGCAGCTCTGCGCCGGTCCAGCGATCGCACCCGCGAGCGGTGAAGCTGCGATTGGCTCAGCCGCGCCGCGGCAGCAAGAGGACAGCGGCGAAGGTCGCCAGGAACGCGCCCGCCGCGCCAGAGAAGGCCCCAAGGAAGGGCAGCACGGCGAAGATCACCCAGACGACGACCGCGGCCACGACACCGGACACGGCGGCGGCGCGAGCGCGCGCGGTCATTCTCGCCCCGAAGGAGTCCACCGGGCGGCGCTCGCCAGATCCGCGGTCACGTGCAGGCGTGCCGTCGACCACGCTGTCGACCTCGGCGAGCAGCTTTTCGATATCGGTGCGCTTGTCCGCCTGATCTGCCATGCCTCGATGATGCCTCACGGCGGGTCCAACCGGCTAAGAGCTGACCCTTCATGATCACTGGTGATTGCCGCCGGCTCGGCGCACTCAACCGGCAGTGATCACCGGTAGGCGCTCAGCGGTTCGACGTCCGACGAGACACTACGCTCGGACGAATGTCCTACGCACTCATCAACAAGCTCACTGCCAAGCCAGGCCAGCGCGATCGGGTGGCACAGATATTGATCGAGTCAGGCAAGCTGTTCGATGACAATGCAGCGTGCATCTTCTCGATGGTCAGCGAATCCGCCCAGGACGCCAACGTGCTATGGGTCACGGATCTCTGGAACAGCCGTGAAGAACACGAGGCCGCGCTAAAGCAGCCAGAGCTACGACCGTTCGTTGCAGAGGCACTGCCTTTGCTCGAAGGGATGCCCGAGCAGATCGAGGTTCGCCCCGTGGGCGGAAAGGGGCTTCCCGCAGTGACCTAACCGCCTCCGCGGGACAGCCAAGCAACGTGGTGGCAAGGCGAGTCAGGGCGACACACCTGGTATGACAAGGCTGACACTCCACGCCCGCCGCGAGCGTGCAGAGGAACACGGGTAACGAGCGCACAGAGCGGACAAAGTAACCCCAATCGCCCCTCGGAGCAGCGTTGGCCGTGCTCGTCTGTCCATGTGCACGCTCCAGACCAGCCACCGCTGCTGCTAGAGGCCAAGGTGATGGCGGCCGGGGTGTGGCCGGGCGTAATCGAGGGCGACGAAGGAGCCCGAGCTCGCGCGGGCGGCACCAGACGCAAATGCTGAAGGCGGCAGGGCGGAGTGATGGCGGCCGGGGTGTGGCCGGGCGTAATCGAGGGCGACGAAGGAGCCCGAGCGGGCGGGGACGGCATCACTCCGGTCTGCCGACCGGCACCGCACCGATCTTGGAAAGTTTGTAGTTCGGCACCACTCGCCAAGGTCCGCACTCGAGCCGATAGGAACCAACTGCGCTCGGCCCTTTGCGCCCCCGCTGACTGTGCTTCTGATGTGACTCGAGCTGTGGAACTGCTTCCTAGCCGGATATTGGTCTGGTGCCCCATTCGATGGACACGTTAGGGCGCGTGTGCCGACTGACAGGTACGCAAACGCAGTGCGGGCCGCCTTGCTAGGCGGCCCGCACTCTCGTCGTGATCAGCTATCAGCGATAGCCACCGAGGTCGTACTCCTCGAGCGGCACCGCCTGGCCGGAACCCGTGCCGAAGCTCGGGTAGGCCGTGTAGTCGGTGTCGTACGGCGTCATCGTGTACATCGCGGCCTTGGCCTCTTCGGTCGGCTCCACCCGGATGTTCCGGTAGCGCTGCAGACCAGTACCGGCCGGGATGAGCTTGCCGATGATGACGTTCTCCTTCAGGCCGAGCAGTGGGTCCGACCGGCCGTGCATCGCCGCCTCGGTCAGAACCCTCGTCGTCTCCTGGAAGGACGCGGCGGACAACCACGATTCCGTCGCCAGCGACGCCTTGGTGATGCCCATGAGCTGCGGGCGTCCGGAGGCCGGCTGGCCGCCGTCGGCCACCACCCGACGGTTCTCCTCCTCGAAACGAGACCGCTCGACGAGCTCACCCGGCAGCAGCTCGGCGTCACCGGATTCGATAACTGTCACCCGGCGCAGCATCTGCCTGATGATGATCTCAATGTGCTTGTCATGGATCGAGACACCCTGCGAGCGATAGACCTGCTGGACTTCGTCGACGAGGTGCTGTTGTACGGCCCGCTGACCTAGGACACGCAGCACGTCGTGCGGGTTGACGGCACCCGCCACGAGCTGGCCGCCAACGCTGACGTGGTCGCCGTCGTGGACGAGAAGCCTTAGGCGCTTGGAGACCGGGTAGGCGGCCTCTTCCGAGCCGTCGTCAGGCGTGACGATGATCCGCCTGGTCTTCTCCGTATCCTCGATCCGAACCCGGCCAGTGACCTCCGAGATCGGCGCGACACCCTTGGGCTGGCGTGCCTCGAAGAGCTCGACAACGCGCGGCAGACCGTGGGTGATGTCTTCACCCGCGACACCACCGGTGTGGAAGGTACGCATCGTCAGCTGCGTGCCGGGCTCACCGATGGACTGGGCGGCGATGATGCCGACGGCCTCGCCGACGTCGACGAGCTTGCCGGTCGCGAGCGAACGGCCGTAGCACGCCGAACAGGTGCCCACCTTGCTCTCGCACGTGAGGATCGATCGAACCCGGATCTCACTGATGCCGTGAGCGATCAGCGAGTCGATCAGGATGTTGGTGACATCTGTGCCCGCGGTCGCCAGCGTCTCGCCGTCGACGACGATGTCTTCTGCGAGGTTACGGGCGATCACGCCGGTGTCGACGTTCTCTTCCTTGCGGAGCCCGCCGTCGGCGGTGCGGACCGCGATAGGCAGGCGCACCGCCCGGTCGGTACCGCAGTCGTCCTCGCGGATGATGACGTCCTGGGAGACGTCCACCAGCCGCCGAGTGAGGTATCCGGAGTCCGCAGTCCGCAGCGCGGTGTCTGCGAGACCCTTCCGCGCGCCGTGGGTCGAAATGAAGTACTCGACCACGGACAGGCCCTCGCGGAAGTTGGACTTGATCGGCCGCGGGATGATCTCACCCTTGGGGTTTGCGACGAGACCACGCATGCCGGCGAGCTGCTTGACCTGCATCATGTTGCCGCGCGCGCCGGAGTTGACCATCGCGAAGACCGAGTTGGTCTTCGGGAAGTTCTCCTCCATCTTCTTGGAGACCTCGTTGGTCGCATGGGTCCAGATCTGGATGAGCTCCTGGCGGCGCTCCTCGTCGGTGATCAAGCCCTTTTCGTACTGGGCCTGGACCCGGTCGGCCTTCGCTTCGTACGACTCGAGGATCTGAGCCTTCTCGGCCGGCTGGATGACGTCGCCGATGGCCATCGTGACCCCGGACCTCGTCGCCCAGTGGAACCCCGTCTCCTTCAGCGCGTCGAGCGCTGTCGCCACCTGAACCTTGGGATAACGCTCGGCCAGGTCGTTGACGATCGCCGACAGCCGCTTCTTGTCGACCTCGGCGTTGACGTAGGGGTAGTCCGCGGGAAGGGTCTCGTTGAACAGCGCCCGCCCCAACGTGGTGGTCAGGGTTACCGGCTGACCAGGCTCCCAGCCCTCAGGTGCCGTCCAACCGCGCGGCGGCACCAGGTCGGCGAACCGGATGGTGACCTCCGACTGCAGGTCGATGTCGCCCGCGTCCAGAGCCATCAACGCCTCAGCCGGCGATGAGTACGCCCTGCCGTTGCCGTCCTTGGTGTCCTCGCGAGAGCTCGTGAGGAAGTAGATGCCGATGACCATGTCCTGGGTTGGCATCGTGACCGGCCGGCCGTCAGCGGGCTTCAGGATGTTGTTGGAGGACAGCATCAGGATCCGCGCCTCGGCCTGCGCCTCGGCGGACAGCGGCAGGTGAACCGCCATCTGGTCGCCGTCGAAGTCCGCGTTGAACGCGGTGCAGACCAGCGGGTGGATCTGGATTGCCTTGCCCTCGATCAGCTGCGGCTCGAACGCCTGGATGCCGAGCCGGTGCAGCGTCGGCGCACGGTTGAGCAGCACCGGGTGCTCGGCGATCACTTCTTCGAGCACATCCCACACGACCGGCCT
Source organism: Actinomycetota bacterium (assembly GCA_046735375.1). Lineage (GTDB taxonomy): Bacteria > Actinomycetota > Actinomycetes > JAKEEW01 > JAKEEW01 > DASYTV01. The sequence goes on from JBKPTD010000037.1 coordinate 15,386, forward strand.
GGCTCGCTCCACCATGCGCTTCGCGGACTTGATGTTCTGCGCGTGGTTGAGGTCGACCAGCCGCTTCATGACGAACGGCTTGAACAGCTCGAGCGCCATCGCCTTGGGCAGTCCACACTGATGCAGCTTGAGCTGCGGACCAACGACGATGACCGAACGACCTGAGTAGTCGACCCGCTTGCCGAGCAGGTTCTGGCGGAAGCGGCCCTGCTTGCCCTTGAGCATGTCGGAGATCGACTTGAGCGGGCGGTTGCCCGGTCCGGTGACCGGACGGCCACGGCGGCCGTTGTCGAACAGCGCGTCGACGGCCTCCTGAAGCATCCGCTTCTCGTTGTTGACGATGATCTCCGGTGCCCCGAGGTCGAGCAGCCGCTTGAGCCGGTTGTTCCTGTTGATGACCCGGCGGTAGAGGTCGTTCAGGTCGGAGGTGGCAAACCGGCCACCGTCGAGCTGGACCATCGGCCGCAGGTCCGGCGGGATGACGGGAACGCAGTCGAGCACCATGCCAAGCGGCGAGTTGCGGGTCGTCAGGAATGCGGAGACGACCTTCAGCCGCTTGAGCGCGCGGGTCTTCTTCTGACCCTTGCCGGTACGGATGATCTCGCGGAGTCGCTCGGCCTCACCCTCGAGGTCGAAGGACTCGAGGCGTGCCTTGATCGCCGCCGCGCCCATGCCGCCGTCGAAATACTGACCGAACCGGTCGCGCATCTCGCGGTAGAGCATCTCGTCACCCTCGAGGTCCTGGACCTTGAGGTTCTTGAACCTGCTCCACACCTCTTCGAGCCGGTCGAGCTCGCGCTGCGCGCGATCGCGCAGCTGCTTCATCTCGCGCTCGCCGCCCTCGCGGACCTTGCGGCGTACGTCGCTCTTGGCGCCCTCCGCCTCGAGCTCGGCGAGGTCTGTCTCGAGCTTCTTCTGCCTGGTCTCGATGTCGACATCGCGGCGCTGCTCGATGCGCTGCTTCTCGACCTGGATCTGGGCCTCGAGCGTGGGCAGGTCGCGGTGGCGCGACTCCTCGTCGACCCAAGTGATCATGTAGGCCGCGAAGTAGATGACCTTCTCGAGATCCTTCGGTGCCAGATCGAGCAAGTAGCCGAGGCGGGACGGAACACCCTTGAAGTACCAGATGTGGGTGACCGGAGCGGCCAGCTCGATGTGCCCCATCCGCTCACGGCGGACCTTCGCCCGGGTCACCTCGACGCCACACCGCTCACAGATGATGCCCTTGAAGCGGACGCGCTTGTATTTGCCGCAGTAGCACTCCCAGTCCCGCGTCGGACCGAAGATCTTCTCGCAGAAGAGCCCGTCCTTCTCCGGCTTGAGCGTGCGGTAGTTGATGGTTTCAGGCTTCTTGACTTCGCCATGGGACCACTGACGGATGTCGTCAGCAGTCGCCAGGCCGATTCGTAGCTCGTCGAAGAAGTTGACGTCGAGCACGTGAATCCTTCCCTTACCCGACTGGGGGCTTTCTGGCTGATGGGCTCGAAGCCCCGGTCGGAACCCCGGAATTCTGTCGCTATCCCTCGCCCCGGGCGTGGCCCGGGTTTGGTGCAGCTTTGCTGTCTTTCTCGTTCCGTTGTCGTCTTTGGTTGCTCGGTGTTTTTAGTTGCTCGTGTTTCAGGTGTGCTGTCGCTGGGTGCCGTGTCTCAGACTTCCTCGACGCTGCTTGGCTCTCGACGGGACAGGTCGATCCCGAGCTCCTCCGCGGCACGGAAGACGTCCTCGTCGGTCTCGCGCATCTCGATGGACATGCCGTCGCTGGAGAGCACCTCGACGTTGAGGCACAGCGACTGCATCTCTTTGATGAGCACCTTGAAGGACTCCGGGATTCCCGGCTCCGGGATGTTCTCGCCCTTGACGATCGCCTCGTAGACCTTCACCCGGCCGAGGACGTCGTCGGACTTGATCGTGAGTAGCTCCTGCAGCGCGTAGGCCGCGCCATAGGCCTCGAGCGCCCAGACCTCCATCTCGCCGAACCGCTGCCCACCGAACTGGGCCTTACCGCCTAGCGGCTGCTGCGTGATCATCGAGTAGGGGCCGGTCGAGCGAGCGTGGATCTTGTCGTCGACCAAGTGCAGGAGCTTGAGGATGTAGATGTAGCCGACCGCGACGGGGTACTCGAAAGGCTCACCGGTGCGGCCGTCGTACATCTTGGCCTTGCCGTCGGCACCGACCAGCCGCTCGCCATCGCGAGTCGGCAGGGAGGAGGAAAGGAGACCGGTGATCTCCTCTTCGTGGGCGCCGTCGAAGACCGGGCTGGCCACCCTGGTCCGTGGGTCGGCCGTACGGGCGTCCGCGGGCAGCTGCTTTGCCCACGCTGGGTTGCCCTCGATCTGCCAACCAGCACTCGCGACCCAGCCGAGATGTGTCTCCAGCACCTGGCCGAGATTCATCCGGCTCGGCACACCCATCGGGTTGAGGATGACGTCGACCGGGGTGCCGTCCTCGAGGAACGGCATGTCTTCCACGGGGAGGATCTTGGCGATGACGCCCTTGTTGCCGTGCCGGCCGGCGAGCTTGTCACCGTCGGTGATCTTCCGCTTCTGCGCGACGTAGACGCGCACCAGCTGGTTAACACCTGGCGGCAGCTCGTCGCCCTCCTCACGGTCGAACAGCCGCACGCCGATGACCTTGCCCTCTTCGCCGTGGGGCACCTTGAGGCTGGTGTCACGTACCTCGCGGGCCTTCTCGCCGAAGATCGCACGAAGCAGGCGCTCCTCCGGAGTCAGCTCAGTCTCGCCCTTTGGGGTGACCTTGCCGACCAGGATGTCGCCGTTAGTCACCTCGGCGCCGATGCGGATGATGCCGCGCTCGTCAAGGTCCGCGAGGACCTCCTCAGAGACGTTCGGGATGTCCCGAGTGATCTCCTCCGGACCGAGCTTCGTGTCGCGGGCATCGACCTCGTGCTCCTCGATGTGGATCGAGGAGAGGACGTCCTGCTCAACCAGGCGAGAGGACAGGATGATCGCGTCCTCGTAGTTGTGGCCTTCCCACGGCATGAACGCGACGAGAAGGTTCTTGCCGAGCGCCATCTCACCGTTGTCCGTGCACGGCCCGTCGGCGATGACCTGACCGACCTCGACCCGGTTGCCCTCTTCCACGATGGGCTTCTGGTTGATGCAGGTGCCCTGGTTGGAACGGCGGAACTTCTGCAGGCGGTAGGTCGTGTAGGTGCCATCGTCGTTGGCCACCGAGATGTAGTCGGCCGACGACTCCTGGACGACGCCCGCCTTCTCCGCGGTGATCACGTCGCCGGCGTCCACCGCGCCGCGGTATTCCATACCGGTGCCCACGAGCGGCGCCTCGGCCCGCAGCAGCGGCACGGCCTGCCGCTGCATGTTGGAGCCCATGAGCGCACGGTTGGCGTCGTCGTGCTCGAGGAACGGAATCATCGCGGTCGCGACGGAGACCATCTGCCGCGGCGACACGTCCATGTAGTCGACCTCGTCGCGAGGAACGAAATCGACCTCGCCGAACCGCTTGCGTACGAGGACGCGGTCCTCGACAAAAGCGCCGTCGCGGCCGAGCGGAGCGTTGGCCTGCGCGATGACGTGCAGGTCTTCCTCATCGGCTGTGAGGTAGTCAATCCGGTCCGTGACCTTGCCGTTCTTGACCTTCCGGTAGGGCGTCTCGACGAAGCCAAACGGGTTGACCCGGCCGTATGTCGACAGCGAGCCCATGAGACCGATGTTCGGACCCTCTGGTGTCTCGATCGGACACATCCGGCCGTAGTGCGACGAATGGACGTCACGAACCTCGAAACCGGCCCGCTCCCTGGACAGACCGCCTGGGCCGAGCGCGGACAGCCGCCGCTTGTGAGTCAGGCCCGCGAGCGGGTTGGTCTGGTCCATGAACTGGGACAGCTGAGAGGTGCCGAAGAACTCCTTGATCGATGCCACTACCGGGCGAATGTTGATCAAGGTCTGCGGCGTGATCGCCTCGACGTCCTGAGTGGTCATCCGCTCGCGGACGACACGCTCCATCCGGGCAAGGCCGGTGCGGACCTGGTTCTGGATGAGTTCGCCGACGGTGCGCAAGCGGCGGTTGCCGAAGTGGTCGATGTCGTCGACCTCGACCCTGACGTCGCCGCGCGGAGTCTTGACCTCTGCCTCGCCAGCGTGCAATGCCACCAGGTACCTGATCGCCGAGATGATGTCCTCGACGGTCAGCACGCCCGACTCGAGCCCGCCCTGCAGACCCAGCTTCTTGTTGACCTTGTAGCGGCCGACCTTAGCGAGGTCGTAACGCTTCGGGTTGAAGTAGAGGTTCTCCAGGAGGGTCTGCGCCGCCTCACGGGTGGGTGGCTCGCCCGGGCGCAGCTTGCGGTAGATGTCGAGCAGCGCCTCGTCCTGGCCGTTGGTGTGATCCTTCTCCAGGGTTTGCCGGATCGAGTCGTAGTCCCCAAACTCCTCGAGGATCTTGTCGTTGCTCCAGCCGAGGGCCTTGAGGAGCACGGTGACGCTCTGCTTGCGCTTGCGGTCGATGCGTACCCCGACCATGTCGCGCTTGTCGATCTCGAGCTCGAGCCATGCTCCGCGAGACGGAATGATCTTTGCCCCGAAGATGTCGCGGTCGGAGGTCTTGTCGACCTGCTTGTCGAAATACACACCGGGCGAGCGGACGAGCTGCGACACGACGACTCGCTCGGTGCCGTTGATGATGAAGGTGCCCTTGTCGGTCATGAGCGGGAAATCGCCCATGAAGACGGTCTGGCTCTTGATCTCGCCGGTTTCATTGTTCATGAACTCTGCGGTCACAAAGAGCGGCGCTGAATAGGTAAAGTCGCGCTCCTTGCACTCCTCGATCGAGTTCTTCGGCGGCTCGAAGCGATGATCGCGAAACGTCAGCGACATCGAGCCGGAGAAGTCCTCGATGGGAGAGATCTCTTCGAAGATCTCCTCGAGACCGGACTTGGTCGGGATATCCTCCTTGCCCTCGGCCGTCGAGGCGTCGACGCGGGCTTTCCAGCGCTCGTTACCGAGCAGCCAGTCGAAGCTGTCGATCTGAATGGCGAGAAGGTTTGGGACTTCGAGAGGTTCTCTGATCTTGGCGAAGGAGATGCGGCGCGGTGCGGTGGTAGTGCTTGATAGGTTGCGCGAGGCGGCCAACAGAGGTCCTTCCGAGAGCTCGCGGACTCACTGCGCGCATGCCATCAGACCCCGTGTCAAGGGATAGATGGAGGGCAGCGCAAAATAGCAGTGTAGCCGCTAGGCACACCGCTGTCGAGCGGGGTCCCAAACCTTTCCAGGATCCCGTGCCTCACGCGTTCGCACAGCGTGTCGGCAGCATGTCTCGCGAGACGCCAAACGTCAAGACTTACAGGCGCTTTACCCCGCAAAAACGGCCCGCCAAACCCGTTCCAACCGGCTATGAAGATCGCCTACCACCCGCCGGACATCACGCCGACCGGCATTGCGCCAGTCAGGGTGGTGATCGACGGCATCATCCCGAAGACCCACGCCAACGTCGCTTCGTGTCATGACCGTGGGATCAAGATCGGGCTCGGGCTGGAGAACGGCTCGACCAACGACCGTCGCGGTTGCCGGGAAAATGACGGCCGCCGCGCAGTGGGGTCACCCTTCGATCGTTTGCGCGACCGCGCGACGAACGATCGGCAGGAGGGCTATGGCGGCAAGGCCGAGCGAGGCCGCCCCCAAGAGGAAAGGCGCACGAAGGCCCCACCGGTGCGCCACGAATCCCCCGATGACAGCGCCCACCGGCATCGCGGCGAACCCGACCACACGGTAAGCAGCGGTGACGCGGCCCAAAAGGTGATCGGGCACCAAGCGCTGCCGCAGCGAGACGGTGAGAACATTCCACAGCGTTGATCCGGTGCCGACGGCTACCACCCCGAGGGCCGCGACCACCGGCCGTACCGTCAGGCCCATCACGAGCAGGCCGGCAACCGACATGAGGACAGCCGACACGATCGCTGGATATGGGCCCAGAGACCGCCGAGCTAGCGACGCGGCCCCGGCACCGAGCACGCCGCCGACCGCATAGGTCGATATGAGCAGTCCGTAGCCGACAGGACCGAGGCCGAGGGTGGTCTTCGCGTAGAGCACCAGAACGGCCAGGGCCGCGGCCCCGGCGCCGTTGAAAACGAGCAGCAGTAGGCAGAGCGTCCGCAGCAATGCGTGGTTCCGCAGCCAGGCCAGGCCCTCCCGCAGATCCGCGCCGACCGATCGCCGCGGCGCCCCGGCGGGCACGGTGACGGTCCTCGTTCGCATGGAGAGGACGAGTCCGGCCGCGGCAAGGAAGCTCAGGCCGTCCACCGCGAACGGCAAGGCATGCCCAACGCTGAAAAGGACCGCGCCTAGTGGAGGGCCGATCATCGAATTTCCCAACAACACGCTGCCTTGCAGCCAGGAGTTTGCCCGCTCGAGCCGATCGGTAGCCACCACCGACGGCAGAACGGCACTCGCAGCGTTGTCCCTAAGCAGTCCACCCGAGCTGATGAGGAACGCAACGGCAGAAAGCAGCAGGACTGTGTGGCCGCCGGCCACGATGGCGAGAGCAAACCCCACAAGGACTGCCGTGCGCGAAGCATCCACGACCCACATCGTCCGGCGCCGGTCTACCCGATCGACGAAGACGCCGGCCAGCAGGCCGAAGAGCACCCACGGCAGGTATTCGCCAACGCTGACCAGCGCGATCTGCCGTGGATCGGTGGTGATCGTCGCCGCGAGGAGCGGGAAAGCGGCGAACGAGATGCCGTCGCCGTAGGAGGAGATGGTGTCGGCGGACCACAACCGCCAGAAGGACGGTCCGAGGGCGGCGCGTGCCGGCTTCGCGGCACCCTCGCTAGCCATCAGCGTCGAACCACCCGCCCGTATCTCCTTCGGCTCGCCACACTAGCGCTCCTCGGCGGGCGGCCAGCGCGCCTCCCGGTTCGTAGAGGAGCTGTGCGGTATCGGCCATGGCGTCAACCTAAGTTGACCTGCCCTCGTTGTCAACCTTAGTTGACCCCGATCGCAGTGAATGCAGGAGGCGGCCACCGTAGAGATGGCCGCCTCCCGCGGATGCCGGGTTCGGCCTCAGACGCTGGGACCGGAGGCGCGGTGCTACTTGACGGTCACGGTGGCGCCGGCGCCCTCAAGAGCAGCCTTGGCCTTCTCCGCCGTCTCCTTGTTGACCTTCTCGAGTACCGCCTTCGGGGTGCTCTCTACCAGGTCCTTCGCCTCCTTTAGGCCGAGGCTCGTGAGAGTACGGACCTCCTTGATGACCTGGATCTTCTTCTCGCCCACTCCCTCGAGGACGACGTCGAACTCGTCCTGCTCCTCCTCGGGCTCGGCCGGGGCGCCCGGAACGGCCGCACCGGGCGCGGCCGCGACGGCGACCGGGGCGGCGGCGGTGACCCCGAAGGTGTCCTCGAACTGCTTGACGAACTCGGAGAGCTCGATGAGCGACATCTCCTTGAACGCGTCAAGCATGTCGTCGGTGCTGAGCTTCGCCATGATCGGCGGTTCCTTCCTTACAGGCCGGCGAGAGTGCCGGACGTGCGATCAGCTCTGGTTTAGGTAATTGGTTAGGCCTCGGAGGACCCGCTGGTTTCGGCGTCTGGGGCGGGGTTCGCCGCTTGAGCCGTAGTGCCGTCGGTGGTGTCGGGGCTATCGGTGCCGGCAGTACTCTCGATGCCGTCAGCGCCTTCAGTGTTGGCGCCGCCGTCGCTCCCGTCAGCGCTTTCCGTGCTGGCGCTGCCTTCCGTGTCTGCAGCGCTTGCGGAGCTGTCCGTGGCGCCGGTGTCCTCGGTGGTGTCGGTCGTGTCTGCCGTGCCGCCTACCTGTTCCACCTTCTGCCGCAGCGCCTCGATCAATCGGGCCATCTGCGACAGCGGAGCCAGGAAGAGCGAGGCCGCTTGCTGAGGTCCGGCCTTCATCGCCCCGGCGAGCCTCGCGAGGAGCACTTCGCGTGACTCGAGGTCAGCGAGCTTCCTGATCTCGTCAGCGCTCAGCGGCTTGCCGTCGAGCACGCCACCCTTGATGACGAGGAACGGGTGTGCTCGGGCGAAGTCGCGCAGGCCCTTGGCGGCCTCGACGGGGTCGCCCTTGACGAAGGCGATCGCGGAGGGTCCGACCAGCAGCTCAGTCAGTTCCTCGACACCCGCGTCTTTCACGGCGATCTTGGTCAGCGTGTTCTTCACCACGGCGTATTTTGCGAACTCGCCAAGCGAGCGCCGCAGCTCCTGGAGCTCGGCGACGCTGAGACCGCGGTACTCGGTCAGCACCGCCGCATTCGAGCTGCGGAACTCATCCGCAAGCTCGGCGACAGCGGCTGCCTTGTCAGGCCGCGCCATGGGCCTCCTTCCTGCGCCTTTCCGCGCGCTGCGGCGTCAGTGGCATGTGCCGCCGCCGCAGACGTCCGGCCCACTGGGCCGAGGTTGTCGATCGTGCCGGCTCAGCCCGCTGCGAGCTGGGCTTGACCCGGGTGTGCTGTATATCGCTCTCGCTGTGTTCAGTCAGCTGTGCTCGCTGAGCCGTACTCGCTGAGTTGCCTCAACTGGGTCCAGGAGTTCGGGGCCCGGCCGGCCCGCACAAGCGAAACGCCCCGGCGCAGGCACGGGGCGAATAAGACGGTCACAACAGCACGACCGGCAACTTCCGCGCCTACGCAGGCCGTCCGCTTCTGGAACCTTCGGTCACTCCTGGCGGAGCGATGACCGGCGATCTCTGGCAGGTGCCACGGTACGTGAGGAACCCGCGCCGCAGCAAATCAACGGCATCGGCACGACAGTCCAGCTGCACAGGCGATCTGGTTACTGGATCGTCGTGGAACTCCGTGGCGAGCGTGAACGCAACCAGGCGCCCAGCGGGACTGGGCCGACGCAAGGAGACTTCGTTAACGAGAACTAGCTGCCGGGGAAGTCGGCGACCTGATCGGCGGGCGGCGCGGCCAGATCGACGGGCTTGTTGATGTCAGCGATGTTCATCGTGACAGTCACGTCGCCTGAGGAGGACGGCGTGAGGACGACGAGCTTGCGAGGCTGATACAGGCTGTCGACCCACACCGTGTAATTGACCTCTTTGATGCCCAGCTCGTCGTAGGTCTTCTTCAGCGCCTCGCGCTGCGATTTGTCCAGCGAGGAGAGATTAGGAAGCTGCTCTGGCTTGAGGGTGGCCGAGTACTTGGTGGTCTTGACCCCGTCGATCTCCTCCGTCCCCACCTCCTTGGCATTGCCGGAGGAGACGAACGCCTGCATCTGGGTGCTGGGGTCGATCGAGGAGAGCTGGTCCAGGAGCTCGCCCATGCCCATCGCGTTGCCGCCGACCTTGATCCAGTGCTTGCCACCCAGTGCGGAGGACAGCTCACTGAGGTGCAGGTAGACCGTGTTGTCGACGATGAGCACCTCCGCGCCGCTCAGCGACTGACCCGCCGCCTCGAGGGTGTCAAGCTTGAGCTGCATCGCGAGAGCGGGGTCACGCTGGTATTGGCCGGTGCCCTTCATGTTGAGCGCCGTGTCACCGGTGCCCTTCATGTCGACGGTGAATGACCAGGACTTCATATCGTCGAGCTGCTGCCCGACCTTGGCCATGGCGTCCTGGGCGGTCAGCGCGGTGGTGCCGCCGCTTCCGTTGCCGTTGTCGTCGCCGCCACCGCATGCGGTGAGAACGACGGCGAGAGCCGCCACGCCCGCGATCGCCGCAGGGCGCAGGGAGCGCAGGATACGCACGGGCTTCCCCTATCGATTCGCTAACACGCCATTGGATCGAACACCCGACACCGAAACATGGCGGTAGCGCCGGGCGTCGTCACCGATCCTACGCACTTACTGATGCGCCGGAGATGCCGCACCGTTCCGTCCAGGCCGGTCTTCCCCGGTCTCCATCCCGCGCGGCGCTGCCCTGCCGAGATGGGCATACGGTCGGGCGCTCGATCGAGGACGCCGCCAGTCAGCTTGCGGTTGCCGCCTCTTCGGCGAGGAGGTTGCGGGTCCGGTTCGGGTCAACCGGGATGCCCGGGCCCATCGTGGTGGTGAGCGTCGCCTTCCTCAGGTATCGACCCTTCGCGGCTGATGGCTTGAGCCGAAGGACCTCGTCCAGCGCCGCGGCGTAGTTCTCGACGAGAGCCTGGTCGCTGAACGATGTCTTGCCGATGATGAAGTGCAGGTTCGCGTGGCGGTCTGCCCGAAACTCGATCTTGCCGCCCTTGATCTCCGAGACCGCCTTCGCCACGTCGTTGGTGACGGTGCCGGTCTTCGGGTTCGGCATGAGCCCGCGCGGACCAAGCACGCGGCCGAGCCGACCGACCTTGCCCATCAGGTCGGGCGTCGCGACCGCGGCGTCAAAGTCGAGGAAGCCACCCTGGACTCGCTCGATCAAGTCGTCAGCGCCGACAAAGTCGGCCCCGGCGGCTGTTGCCTGGTCCGCGCGCTCGCCTGCGGCGAAAACGGCGACCCGTGCGGTCTTGCCGGTGCCATTGGGAAGATTGACGGTGCCCCTGACCATTTGGTCGGCCTTGCGGGGGTCGATGCCGAGCCGCATAGCGACTTCGACCGTCGCGTCGAACTTCACCGTCGACGTCTGCTTCGCCAGCCGCACTGCCTCCATCGGCGAGTAGAGCTGGGCGCGGTCCACGCCGTCTGCTGCCTTGCGATATGACTTGCTGCGCTTCATGGTGCATCTCCCTGGTGTGGAGGACGTGGTTGGGGCCAGCGCGCGGCCCTCCCACTGAGGCGTCGCGTGAGATGCGCCGCCTCGCTTGTCTATCTCTGTGGCTCGTCCTATTCGATCGTGATGCCCATCTGGCGGGCGGTGCCGGCGATGATCTTCTCGGCGGCGTCCAAGTCGTTGGCGTTTAGGTCGACCATCTTGGTCTGGGCGATCTCACGGACCTGCTCGCGGCTGAGCTTGGCGACCTTTGTCTTGTGCGGCTCCCCGCTTCCCTTTTCGATGCCGGCGGCCTTGAGCAGCAGCTTCGCCGCCGGGGGGGTCTTGGTGACGAAGGTGAAGGAACGGTCCTCATAGACCGTGATCTCCACCGGAATCACGTTGCCCCGCTGCGACTCGGTGGCCGCGTTGTAGGCCCTGCAGAACTCCATGATGTTGACGCCGTGCTGGCCGAGCGCCGGACCGACAGGCGGCGCCGGAGTGGCCTGGCCGGCCTGGATCTGCAGCTTGATGACCGCTGAGATCTTCTTCTTGGGTGGCATACGCGATTCTTCCTGAATTAGTTCTTCTGGATTTGCTGGAACGAGAGCTCGACGGGCGTCTCCCGCCCGAAGATCTCGACCAGGCCCTTGACCTTCTGCGCGTCGGGGTTGATCTCGTGGATCGTCGCCTGCAGGGTCGCGAACGGCCCGTCGATGACGGTGACCGAGTCGCCCACTTCGAAGTCGAGCACCTTGACCTGCGCCGGCGCGCCCTTCTCCTTGCGCTGCACCTGGGGTGCCAGCGCGTCAAAGACCTCGCCAAAAGTCAGCGGCACCGGGGAGTGGCTGTGCCCGACGAATCCGGTCACTCCTGGCGTGTGGCGTACGGCCGACCAGGACTCGTCGGTGAGATCCATCCGCACCAGCACATAGCCGGGCATCTTCACGCGCCGGACGTTCTTGCGCTGGCCGCTCTTGATCTCGACGACCTCCTCTTGCGGCACCTCGACCTGGAAGATGTAGTCCTCCATGTTGAGGGATGCGATCCGGTTCTCGAGGTTGGCCTTGACCCGGTTTTCGTAACCTGCGTAGGAATGAACGACGAACCAGTCGCCGGGCACAGACGCGAGCTGCTTGCGGAACTCCATCAGCTCAGCCGGCTCCGACTCTTCCTCTTCGGTGTCGCCCGAGGCTTCCTCCGTCGCCTCACCAGGCTCGTCGGCGCTGGACTGTTGGGCACCGGACTCGTCGGCGCCGGACTCCTCAGGGACGAGCTCAGCCTGCTCCGTGGCAAGACCAGGCTCGGTGGTCTCGTCGGCGTCGTGCAGGGACTCGGACACGGTTGTTGCTCTCTTCTATGCGTTCGGGTTGTTTGCTGTCGGGCTGGTCTGCGTCGGGCTTGTGTGCGGTCAGGTGAGCTCAGGTCTTCAACGAACCGGCGTGAGGCCGTCAGCCGAACACCTTGAGGACCGCCTTGCTGAACAGGTAGTCCAGGCCGGAGACGTAGGCAAGCACGATCATCACGAAGATGACGACCACGGTGGTGTAGGTGACCAGCTCCCGCCGCGTCGGCCGTACCACCTTGCGAAGCTCCGCGATCACCTGGCGGTAGAACAGGCCAGGCCCGGTGCGCGTCCTCGCCGGAGGTCGCGAGGGCTGGCGCAGTGGCGCCTGAGTGGAGCCGCGCGTGTCGGTCACGTGATCCTCACCTGATCGGGTGTCCGTCCGCGGCCAACGAACCGCCGCCGGGCGGGGTCTTCGTGTCGCATCCGCCGAACGGCGGGCGCGCCGCAGGGCCGGAGGGACTCGAACCCCCAACCACCGGTTTTGGAGACCGGGACTCTACCAATTGAGCTACGACCCTACGATGATCGAACGTTGGCCGCGCCCTCGCCGGGCATGCGAACGCAGACCACCAGGCGACGAGTGTACGTGGAAGACCGGCCCGAGGCGAACTGAGCAGCGACCTCGCCGGTCCGGCTGCAAAGATGACCCTATGCCAGCTTCGAACCGCATCTCCGCTCGGATCGGCGCGATTACCGAGTCGGCCACGCTTGCCGTCGACGGCAAGGCAAAGGCATTGCAGGCGGCCGGCCGGCCCGTGATCGGCTTCGGCGCGGGCGAGCCGGACTTCCCGACGCCCGGCTACATCGTCGAGGCCGCCGAACTGGCCTGCCGTGACTCGCGAAACCATCGTTACACCGCCACCGCCGGCCTCCCGGAGCTGCGTGAGGCGATCGCGGTGAAGACGGGGCGAGACTCCCGGCTCTCCGTCGCCCCGACGCAGGTCCTGATCACCAACGGCGGTAAGCACGCCGTGTACGAGGCATTTGCGACCTTGCTCGACCCCGGCGACGAGGTCATCCTGCCCACGCCCTACTGGACCACCTATCCCGAGGTGATCAAGCTTGCCGGCGGGGTTCCCGTCGAGGTGCTCGCCGGCGAATCGCAGGGCTATCTGGCAACCGTCGATCAGCTCGACGCCGCGGTGACCGACCGCACGAAGATCCTGCTGTTCTGCTCGCCGTCCAACCCGACCGGCGCCGTCTACCCGCCGGAGCAGATCGCCGAGATCGGCCGGTGGGCCGTCGAGCGCGGTCTCTGGGTGGTGACCGACGAGATCTACGAGCACCTCGTGTACGGAGATGCGCGGTTCGCGTCGATGCCGGTAGAGGTTCCCGAGCTCGCAGACCGGTGCGTGGTTCTCAACGGGGTGGCGAAGACCTATGCGATGACCGGCTGGCGGGTCGGCTGGATGATCGGTCCAGTCGATGTGATCAAGGCGGCCACGAACCTCCAGTCGCACATGACGTCTCACGTGTCCAACGTGTCGCAGCGAGCCGCCCTCGCTGCGGTCTCCGGCGATCTCTCGGCCGCGGCCGAGATGCGGGCCGCCTTCGATCGCCGCCGACGGATGATCGTCAGCATGCTCAACGAGATTCCCGGAGTGATATGCCCCGAGCCACACGGTGCGTTTTACGCCTACCCGTCGGTCAAGGCTCTGCTAGGACGAGAGATCAGTGGACGGGCAGCTACGTCCTCTGCCGAGCTGGCAGGGATCATCCTCGATGAGGCTGAGGTGGCGGTCGTGCCGGGTGAGGCATTCGGCACACCCGGGTATCTGCGCCTGTCCTATGCGCTATCCGACGCCGATCTCGTCGAGGGGGTCACCCGCCTGCAGAAGCTCTTCAGCTAGCAAGCCCATTTCACGCAAGGGAACCTGTGCCCTCCTGGCTCGAGCGATGGCTTGCGACTGAAGACGGGCACCTCTTCCAGGACTCATGACACAGGGTGCCCTTCTTCGCTGAGCGGGAGGCAGGCCGAAGTGGTGACGGCCCGGGTGGGCGGCAAGCGGGACGGAGGTGACGGGCTGACTGGAGGGCGGGACGTACGAACACTGCCGAAGGCGCACCTCCACCTCCACTTCACTGGGGCGATGCGCCATTCCACGCTGCTCGAGCTGGCTGACGCCCATCGGATCCGGCTGCCTGAGGCGCTGCTGCGGCCGGGCCCACCGCAGCTGCGGGCGACCGACGAGCGTGGCTGGTTCCGGTTCCAGCGCCTCTACGACGCGGCACGATCGGTGATCCGTACGCCGGCAGATATCCACCGGCTCCTTGCCGAGGCCGCCGATGACGAACGAGCAGACGGCTCGGGCTGGCTGGAGATCCAGGTCGACCCGACGTCATATGCGCCGAGGCTGGGCGGCCTGAGCCAGACTGTGGAGCTCATACTCACCGCGACAGCCGATGCATCGGCCAGGACCGGGGTGGGCATCGGGCTGATCATCGCTGCAAACCGAACCCGGCACCCACTCGATGCACGGACACTCGCCCGGCTTGCCGGGCAGTACGCAACCCGTGGCGTCGTCGGTTTCGGCTTGTCCAATGACGAGCGCCGCGGCCGCCCGGCCGACTTCGGTCGTGCATTCGCCATCGCCAGGCGAGCCGGACTCGCGGCGGTGCCGCATGGCGGCGAGCTCGCCGGACCGACCAGCGTCCGCGAGTGCCTGGACCTTCTGTGTGCGCGCCGCATTGGCCACGGCGTCCGCGCGACGGAAGATCCCGCTCTCGTCCAGCAGATTGCTGCGGCCGGCGTGGTGCTCGAGGTATGCCCCACCTCCAACGTCGCGATGGGTGTGTACGACAAAGCGGCGGACGTGCCGCTGCCCACGCTCCGCGCGGCCGGAGTCCAGGTGGCGCTCGGCGCGGATGATCCGCTGTTGTTCGGGGATCGGGTTGCCGCACAGTACGCACTGGTGCGCGATGAGTTTGGCAGTTCAGATGACGAGTTGGCTGCGCTCGCGCGGGAATCGATACGTGGCTCGCTCGCGCCTCACCGCGTCAAGGAGGACCTTCTGGCCGGCGTTGACGCCTGGCTGGCATCGGGTGGCTGAGGTCATGTGAGGACCGCGCCGACGAGGACGGGCTCATAGCTGAGCTCGATCCCATAGTGCCGTCGGACACCGTCACGAATCTCGCCGGCGAGGGCGAGCAGATCCGCGGTCCGGGCGCCGCCCCGGTTGGTGAGCGCGAGGGTGTGTTTGGTCGAGATGCGTGCCGGTCCGTCGCCGTAACCCTTTCCGAAGCCGGCGTGCTCAATGAGCCAGGCGGCCGAGATCTTGACGTTGCCGTCAGATTGAGGCCAGCGCGGCACCTCAGCCGGCAGATCTGCGACCTGCGCGAGTGTCACGATCGGGTTCATGAAGAAGCTCCCCGCGCTCGCCGTGTCCGGGTCGGCGGGATCGAGAACCATCCCCTTACGCCGGCGCAGCCCGAGCACCGCTTCCCGTACAGCAGTCAGCGGGAGGCGGGCGCTGGCCTCCGCCCCGAGCGCGCGGCGCAGCTCGTCGTAACGGATCGGCTGGGCCAACGAGGACGCCTCCAGCATGTACGTCACGTCCAGGACCACGTAGCGGTCCGATCCCTTGAACACGCTGTTCCTATAGGTGAAGCGACATTCAGAAGGTGTCATGGATCTGGTAGCCCCGGACCAGCGGTCATACACGGTGACGTTCGTGATGGTCTCGGAAACCTCGCCGCCATATGCACCCACGTTTTGGATCGGCGTAGCGCCGACCAGCCCCGGTATTCCGGACATGGTCTCGAGTCCGGACCAGCCCTCCGCGACGGAGAGCGTGACGAGCTCATCCCAGTCCTCGCCGGTCTGAGCGCTGACCGCGACCAGGTCGGACGTTGTCTCGACATGCAAACCGCGCGTGGTCATCCGTACCACGGTGCCGCTGAAGCCGTCGTCGGGCACGACCACATTTGACCCGCCGCCGAGGATGAGCACCGGCTCGCCCTTACGGTCCGCCGCGGCGACGACCTCGACTGCCTCGTCTGGCTTCTCGACCTCGACGAAACGGGCGGCTGGGCCACCGACCCGCAGGGTCGTGTGGTCGGCCAACACCACGCCGGACAGTTCCCGCACGGGCCCCAAGGTTACGCGGCCCGTGCCGTACCACGATTTTGTCGAGGTCCGACCGCGGCTGGCTATTCGTTCGGGTCAGGTCGCTGCTCTTTGGCGAAACCCGAAGCCTGGTCCCATGTCCACGTGGTGATCATGCTGTCACCAAAACGGATGAATCCCCCGTGTTCGACATCGAACGCGAACAGGTGGTAAGGCTCCTTGGGCACCCAGTCGATCCGCTGCCTGATCGCCTTGATGAAGGCGGTGCGGCGTTCTTGATCGGACACGTCGACCGCCTGCCCGTACAGCTTGATGTCGCCGTCCGCGTTGTCCTTTCCCGGCGGCCAGCTGTGCACGGATACCCGGGGATCCCGCAGCAGGTCCTGCGCCTTCCACGACTGCCACATCATGCCGAGGAAGAGCTGACCCGCCGCGAAGTCGAGCTCGCAGGGACTTATCCGGGGCCAGCCGTTGGGACGGTTGGTGCCGAGCAGCACGAGCTGATCCCTGGTGAAGCGATCGGTGGCGAGCGTGGCGAAATCAGGGCAGGCCGCCTGGAACTCATGCCAGCGCATCTGCGGACTCCTCTCGTCGCTTGCACTCCTTCAGGATGTTCTCCCGGGACGCTGTCTAGGGCCGTCGCCCTGGGCCGTCTCTCTGGGCCGTCTCCCTGGGCCGTCTCTCTGGGCAGTCTCTCGGGCCTGGGCGCGGCCATTTCTCGAGGCCGTCTCTCGGGCCCCTCAATGCGGGCGGTCACTAGCCGGCCGTCTCCTGACGCACCTGTGGGCGCCCCCAGCGCTGTCCGCCTTGGTGGCCGCGCTCCTCAGGTACACGGCCATCGTTGTCCTCAGCACCGACAGTTTGCGTTCGCGAAGTGCTACCGCTGTGCGAGCAGCTCCGTACGGCCGCGAAAGCGGCGCAGGAGCCGCTCGTAGTTTCGGCGCGACTCGCGCTCGCGATAGTCGGGATCCGTGTCGTGATAACCGTGGTGCCGGCCCTGATGGCAAGGCAAGTCGGCGCTCGGCACCACCAGCCGTCCACCCGCCTCCCGCAGCATCAGGGAGAATTCGAGGTCCGCGTTGCGGTAGTAGCGCGCCTTGGCGTCAGGACCGCCGACGGCCGCCGCGGCGTCCTTGCGTACCGCCACCAGGTAGCCGAGCAGGACGTCGACCTCCCCTGGGCCGGCGTCGCGGACGGACCGCCACGCGTCGTCGGTGTCAACGTTCGCGCCGCGCCACCCGGCGGCAGCCACGCCCGGCTCGGCGAGTGCGTCGAGCAGCGGACTGATCGCGTCGCCGTCGAGGACCGTCGACACATCCATGAGGACATGCACGTCGGCCGGATCGGCGAGGAGGAGTGCGCGCCTGGCCGCGCCCCAACCAACCGAGCCGGCGAGGTGCCACGCCTCGACTCGATCCGGGTGCGCGACGACAAGTTCGTGAACTGCCGCGCCCGCACCGTCGACATCGCCGGCCTCGATGATCGACACCGCAAGGTCTCGTGGTGCGTACTCGATCAAGCTGTCGACGCAGCTGCGTACGTCGTCCGGCCAGCCCTCGACGACCAGTCCCGCCGTCACTCGACGAGCGGGCCGCTCGCCGGCCGCGTCCTGGACGTCCTTGACCGAGCCGAGCACGTCATACGCAGGCTTTGGCGCAAGCTCGAACCCAGTCGGGGTATCAACGACCTGCCACCCCGCTGCCGAAATCGCCTCCCGCAAGGAGTCCGCGGCGGCGAAGTCACGCACCGCTCTCGCAGCGGCCCGCCGCTGCGCGAGGGCTCGTACCTCCACGGGGGCGGGGGAATCAGAAGCGGGCATCTGGGCAATCATCGCCCATGCGGGGTCAGGACAAACGGACGATGGCGCGGGCTCGCCCCAGAACCTTCTGCCCGCTGCAGACCGCCTGGATCTCTATCGCGACCTGGTTGTCGGGCAGCTTCTCGGTGACCCGTGCAGCTACTGCGATCTCGGCACCCTCGCCGTCGTCCGGGACGACGACCGGCTTGGTAAAGCGGACCCCGTAGTCGAGAACGGATGCGGGGTCGCCCGCCCAGTCTGTGACGACGCGGATTGCCGTCGCCATCGTGAGCATTCCGTGCGCGATCACGTCCGGCAGGCCGACAGACTTGGCGAAGCGCTCGTTCCAGTGAATGGGGTTGAAGTCGCCCGAGGCGCCGGCATAGCGAACCAGGTCGACCCGCCGTACCGGGAAGGACCCGCCGGGCAGCTCAGTCCCGACGTCAACGTCGTCGTAGGCGGGCGAGGAACCAGCGGCGGGCGGCACGTCAGACCTCTGGCCCACGTACGACGATCGTGCTGTACGCGGTCACAACCGATTCGCCCGCCTCTGTACGAATGTCGGCGCGCGTCCCCACGATGTCGTGACCCCCGCGGCTTTGCACCGACTCGATGGTGAGCACAGCGACAAGCCGATCGCCGGGAATGATCGGCCGGGTGTACACGAAGCGCTGGTCGCCGTGGACGACCCGGCTGTAGTCGATGCCGAGTTCAGGGTTCCCCCACAGTCGCTCAGTCGCATCCATGGAAATGACGACAGGAAACGTCGGCGGTGCGATCACATCCGGGTGGCCGACGTGCTTGGCAGCCTCGGGATCGCGGTACAGGGGATTCGGATCTCCTATCGCCTCCGCGAACTCCCCGATCTTCTCCCGGCCGACCTCGTACGGATCGGTCGCTGGGAAGGTGCGGCCAACGAGCGCTTGATCGAGCGGCATCGCGGGCTGCGCGCGGGTCAGCGAGTCTCGCGGTGCGGCGTGTGCCGGCGGCAACGCGGACAGTACTTCTTGAGCTCCATCCTGTCCGGGTCGTTGCGGCGGTTCTTGCGGGTGATGTAGTTGCGCTCCTTGCACACCGTGCAAGCCATAGTGATCTTCGGGCGGACGTCAGCGCTCTTGGCTGCCACGGAAGTGCCTTCCTACCGGGTGATTCGTTCGGGTGATCTGTGCTGTCGGGCTGTGATGGTCGGGCTGGGGGTCGTCGAGCTGGGCTTGTCGAGCTGTCTGGACGGTGGAGCTGCGGTGGTCGGGCTCGCTAGTGGTGCTCCTGGTAGCGGTGGCCGGACTCGAACCGGCGACACAGCGATTATGAGCCGCTTGCTCTGCCATCTGAGCTACACCGCCGCGGGCCCTGCCACAACACCTCCCGATGCCACCGACGCGGCCGGAGTGGTTGCGACCTGGTCGAGCCCCAATACGGAATCGAACCGTAGACCTTCTCCTTACCATGGAGACGCTCTGCCGACTGAGCTATTGGGGCGGGCAGGGATCGAGGATACACGTTCGAACGTCGGCCTCAGAAATCTGAT
>JBKPTD010000038.1:0-8382 GCA_046735375.1 Actinomycetota bacterium
CTCGGCGGACTTACCACGCGCCTTCAGTCGCGCAGCCCGGGTGCCGCGACGTGGGCAACGCTGAGCACCTTCACCACCTCGCTCACCGGCCAGGTGTCGACGTCAGTCAAGCCCTCGGCGAACCGCGAATATCGACTTCTCACCGACGCGTCGTCCGCGTATGCGAGCACCCCAAGCGCCACGGTTCTCGTCGAGGTGCGCCAGAAGGTGACCGCAGCGCTAAGCGCGAGTTCGATCACGCTCGGTCAGACCGTGACGATCAAGGGTTCGGTGGCGCCCAACCACGCCGGACAGTCGGTGACCCTGCAGAGGTACTACTCGGGGGCCTGGCACGCGGTGAAGACGGCGACCCTCACGAGTACAAGCACGTACTCCTTCAGCTACCAGCCAGGATCAACAGGCACTCGCACGCTGCGGGTGTATCGGCCCGCCGACACCGGCCATGCATCGGGCACCTCACCCAACCTGATGCTGACCGTCGGCTCGTAGACCGCGGGGGGGGCTAACCGATGAGTGTCGCCTTCGGGCGTACCACGCAGAACTCGTTCCCCTCAGGGTCGGCGAGTACAGTCCACGATTCGGTGCCGGTCTGCCCGATGTCCACCCTGCGTGCGCCGAGCGCGAGTATCCGCTCGACCTCGGCATTTTGATCCCCAGATCTGGGAGTGAGGTCGAGGTGCAGACGGTTCTTCACAATCTTCTGATCAGCCACGGGCATGAAGCAGATGCCGACGGCGGCAGTCTCGTCAGGGCCGATGATGACCTCCCGTTCGCGCTCGGACAGGATGTTCCACTCCAGCACCTGCGCCCAGAATCTGGCCAGGCCCGTCAGATCATGCGCATCCACGACGATGTGATGCAGCGACACACTCATGGCCGTCAGTGTCCCAGTCGACCCGGTGTGCGGAGCTGCTCCCGATCACAAGTGGGTCGCGGCGGAGGCGGCGCTGCTGTCACCAGGGCGGAATAACCTGGATCAGGTGGCGGCCGAACGGTTTGTGGGTGCCGGCGTGCCTGGCGAGTGGTCCCGTATGTTGCGCGACCCCAGGCTGCCAGGCGTCGAGGCACTGCAAGCCCACTTCACGCGCTATCGGTACGCGCCGCATTGGCACGAGACGGTGTGCATCGCCGTTGTGGGTGGCGGTGCGGCGGCGTTCGACTGTGCCGGACAGCGCTATGTCGCGCCGGCGGGGAGCGTTTTCGTGATCCCGGCCGGAGAGATCCACACGGGCGAGCCGGCGGCGCCGGTCGGGCTGAACTATCGGGTGCTGTACGTCGATCCCGATCGGATCACCGAGCTGGTCGACAGTGGACGGGCGGCGCCGAAGCTGGATCCAACTGATGTCGTTCACCGGCGTACCGCCGCCGGCTCACCGCTGGTCTGGTTCCACCGCGCGATGGCGGGCGCCGCGACCTCCCTCGAGCGCGAACACGCGCTGCTGACGAGCGTCGCCGCGGTGGCGACCGAGTTCGGCGGCCTGGATCTGCGCGATGATCCGACGCCGGAGCACCGGGCCGTCCGGCGGGCTCGCGATTATCTGCATGCGCACGCCACCGATCCGGTGACGCTGCGGGAGCTTGCTGATGTGGCGGGGCTCAGCATGTACCGCCTCGCTCGCACGTTCGGTGCCCAGGTCGGGATGCCGCCGCACGCCTACCAGGTGCAGTTGCGGGTGTTGCGGGCGAAGCGATTGCTCGAGGCCGGCCAGTCGATCGGTGAGACCGCGGTCAGCTGCGGCTTCTTCGACCAGGCTCACCTCACCAACCAGTTCAAGCGGCGGGTGGGCGTCACGCCGGGAGACTTCGTTCGCGGCATCGTCGACTGAGGGCAAAAGTCGCCAAGACCTGGACGCTCCCACGCGACGATGCTGGCGACATGACCGAGATCGGGTGCTACCTGCACGGCCTGTATCCGCGCTCGGAGGCGCTTGTCGCCGCCACCAGGGACGTTGATCGAGGCCGGCAGCCGCCGCACGTCGTCGAGGCGCAGCGGGACGTCGATCGCGCGGAGATCGTCGGCTTGCAGCGGGATGCTGGGCTCACCCTCGTCTCGTCCGGATTCTTGTCCTGGGCCGACCTGTTCCGGCCACTCATCGAGGCATGTCCTGGTCTGGCCCCTGGCCCACTGGTCCGCTGGTTCGACAACAACACCTTCGTCCGGACACCGGTGGTGAGCGGCCCGCTCGAGCTGGACCTTGATCTATTCGAGGCCGAGCGCACCGATGTCGGACTGCTTCCCGGTCCGTACACCTTCTCCCGGATGGCCACCGGTGGCGGCGACCGCGAGGCGCTGATGGCCTCGCTGGCGCGAGACCTGCTGCGTCCTGCTGCCGAGGAGTTCGTCCGTCGGGGCGCGCAGCTCGTCCACCTCCAGGAACCGTGGCTGGCCGCACACGGCATCGACGATGGGACCTGGCCGGCTTTGGCCGCGGCGTTGCGGGTCGTCGGGGACGGCTTGGGTGCGCAGCTCGTCGTACACACGTATTTCGGTGACGCGGGCCCGCTGATAGGGCGGCTCGGCCAGCTGCCGGTCAGCGCCGTGGGCGTGGACATCACCGAGACCGACGTGGGCGCGCTCGCCGGGCCGTGGGAGACCGGCCTGCTGCTCGGCTGCCTCGACGGCCGCTCGTCCCTGGTCGAGGATGTGGACCTCACCGTGGCACTCGCGGCCAAGATCTTCGAGGCGACGCGTCCGCCCCGCCTGCTGTTGTCGTCCAGCTGCGACCTCGATCTGCTGCCGCGACCGCTGGCCGACCGCAAGGTCCGTGTCCTGGGGGCGGCAACGCAGCAACTGCGCGAGGCGATCCCATGCTGATGCCGCTGATAACCCACGAGGTCGGCTCGCTGGCGAAGCCGGGGTGGCGGGTGAAGGCCGCCGCCGGGCGACCGCTGAGCGACGGTGACATTGACGACGCTCGGGAATGGGGTGAGCGCCTAGGTGTCGACGGGTACGAACGCCTGCTCGATCTCCTGGGCGGACCGCACCTTTCGCCGTCCGAGCGGGTCGAGGTCAAGGAGTGGTCGAGCCGGTACGGGCTGCGGCTCTTCGAGAGCGCCGGCCTCGACGTCGTGTACGACGGTGAGCAGCAGCGCAGCGAGATGTATGCCTGGGCGATCGCCCACGCGAATGGCTTCGAGGTCCGGGGCAGCGTGCGCAGCTTCGACAACAAGTACTACTCGAAGGCTGCGGTCGTGGGCCCCGTGTCGCTCAAGGCCCCGTTCCACAACGACGAGTACGAACTGCTGCGCCAGGCGGCACAGCAGCCGGTGAAGGTGCCGGTCACCGGCCCATACACGCTCGCGGCATGGTCGTTCGACGAACGCTATCGGGGCCAGGTGGATCTCGGTGAACCGCTGCCGGAGCGACGACGCCGGGACCGTGCAGCGCGGCGGGACTTCGTGCTCGACCTTGCCCACGATCTCGTTCGGCCGAATATCGAGGCGCTGCTAGCGCTCGGCGCGAGCTGGATCCAGATCGATGAGCCGGCCGGCTCGACCGAACCAAGCGAGATTGCGTTGATGGCCGAGGCGTACGACGCGTGCGTCAGTGGGCTCGATGGGACGTTCTCCACCCACCTGTGTTTCTCGGACTACGAGCTTTTCTTCCCGACGATCCAACAGATGACCAGATGCCAGCAGTACGCCGTCGGTTTTGCGAACTACGACAGCCGTGATCTCGGTGTCCACGATGACGCACGTCCCGGGTATCACATCGTCCGCCGATTCCGTGATCTACCCGGCCAGCCCGCGCTCGGGCTTGGCGTGATCGATATCCACACCGACTTCATCGAGTCACCCGAGCTCGTCCGGGACCGAATCCTCTATGCGGTCGAGATCTTCGGCGGTCCCGACCGTATCCAGGTGATGCCGGACTGCGGGCTGCGCACCCGATCGTGGGCCGTGGCCTATCGGAAGGTGCAGAACATGGTGGCCGGTGTATCGCTGGCCCGCAGTGCGCTCCGCCTGTGAATGGAAAGGATGAGGCCTGGTGGAACTCGAGATCCAGAACTTCGATGGCACTGAAGCCCGTGAGTTTCCGCGCGGTTATTTCCAGTTGTGTCGCGTTGCGGGCCAGACGATTGGCCGGGCGCGGTACGAACCGGGCTGGCGGTGGTCACGCGATGTGGGGCCGTCGGCGGGCACTGCGCTCTGCGAACTTGATCATGTCGGCGTGGTGGTGTCCGGTCGGGCTGCCGTACGGATGGCCGATGGCGAGGAGTTCATCCTGTCGGCCGGGGACGCCTTTGCCATCCCGGGCGGTCACGACAGCTGGGTCCTCGGCGACGAACCGTACGAGTCCATCCACCTGCTCGGCGCCGAAGACTACGCAGCCTCGTAACGCCGCCTTATCTGGATCAGCTCCTGACAGGTGGCGCGGCCGCTCGCCCAAAATCGCTCGCAGAATGTCAGAGGGGCGGCGCATACTTGACCACTCCGTTCCTTGCCACGATCACGCTGCGAGGTCGCACCGTCCCAGGCATCTCGATGCGTCGCGATGAACGACTCGACTCGGCCGACGACTCGAGACTGAACAGCGGTGCGCTTCGCCTGAACGCGCCTTTCCCTGAGGACCAAGACAACGAGTTGGCTCAACGACCCGGCAGACCCGACGAGCAGCC
Organism: Actinomycetota bacterium; assembly: GCA_046735375.1. Lineage (GTDB taxonomy): Bacteria > Actinomycetota > Actinomycetes > JAKEEW01 > JAKEEW01 > DASYTV01. Next base: position 4,620 of record JBKPTD010000038.1, read on the forward strand.
GAGCCCACCGAGCCCCAGCAAGCAGCCGGCGAGCCTGCGAGCAGAGCGCGGCGGCATCGAAGGACTGGACACGTCGACGCGAGACGGGTGGTCGCCCCAGCACCCCAGGTTCACTGGTCGGCCGCCAGGAGAGCAGATGAAACGCACCCGCATGGTGGGAGTGGCGCCGCCGCACTCCGCTGCGCGTTTCGAGCGGGAGGTGCTGCCGTACCTGGATCGGATCTATCCCGCGGCGTTGCGGTTGACCCGCAACCCGGCCGACGCCGAAGATCTTGTGCAGGAGACCTTCACCAAGGCCTATGCCTCGTTTCATCGGTTTGAGCCCGGCACCAATGTGAAGGCCTGGCTGTATCGCATCCTCACCAACACGTTCATCACCACCTACCGCAAGCGGCAGCGCGAAGCGCGATCGACGGTCACCGGTGACCTGCTGGACAGACCGGCTGCTGCCGAACACGGGCCCCAGGGCGGGCTGACCTCGGCGGAAAGCGAGGCCTTGGAGCGGCTGCCAGACCCCGACATCCAGCATGCTTTTCACCGGCTACCAGAGGACTTCCGCATCGCGGTCTACCTCGCCGATGTCGAGGGCTACGCCTACAAGGAGATCGCGGATATCACGGGGGCGCCGGTCGGGACGGTGACCTCGCGGCTGCACCGCGGCCGTCGTCTGCTGCGTGACATGCTCCAGGACTACGCCGCCACACTCGGCATAGTCCCGACATGAACGGGCTGGGGCTTCAGGGCAGCGTCCGCGCGCTCGGCGCGCGGCATCCATCCCCCGCCCGACACCGCTGACCGCCGACTGGGGTCGCGACTCCGCGCCTCAGGGCACGGCTTCGCGCCTCGGGGCACGACTTCGCTCCCTGGGGCACGACTTCGCTCCCTGGGGCACGACTTCGCTCCCTGGCTGCATCCAGAAGACCGGCATTTCGGACTGGATGTGATGCCCCGGGAAGCCAAGTGGCCTATTGGGCGACGGCTGCGGCCGCCTCACTCATGACGGGGGCGTTCCCTTGCGATTGACCGAGACTGGCCGCTCTTGACCTTCGAGTGGACTTGAAGGTTTACGGTCGGAACATGACGGCGACATTGCGCATCTCGCAGCTGGCTGAGCGGTCCGGGTTCCGCCCGTCTGCTCTGCGCTACTACGAGCAGGTCGGACTGCTGGAAGCCGCGGAACGGACGCCGGCCGGCTACCGGTTGTACGAAGAGTCGGCCGTTCCGCGGCTGCAGTTCATCGATCGCGCCAAGCAGCTGGGGCTGCCGTTGGAGGAGATCCGTGAGCTGGTCGCAGTGTGGGACGGTGGCCTATGTGCGCACGTCCGGGACCGGCTGGCTCGGCGGATCACAGCGAAATCCGGTGAGGTACGGTCCCGGATTCGGGAGCTGACCGGCTTCGCTGCGCAGTTGGACGCCGCCCGCACCGAACTCTCCGGGCCCGCTCCGGACGGTCCATGCGGGCCGGGCTGCGGCTGTGCTGATGGAGCTGACAGCTCCTCGGAGAGGGTGCGGGCGCCAGAGATTGTTCCGCTGATGCGCCCCCGGCCGGCCGGGGACCCGTCCGCCGATTCTGCGCTCGAAGTCGGCCCCCTCACCGAAATCGGGGTCGAGAAGCGGATACCGGTGGCGTGCACGTTGGATGCCGCGGACCTTGCCGGTCGTCTTGATGCGTGGCGTGACTTGCTCACTGAGGTGACCGGGAGGGAGCTCCTCGATGGCGGTGTGCGGATGAGGTTCCCCCCCAACCCGGTCCTCGCCGGTCGGTTGGGTGAGCTCGCCGCTCGGGAGCAGGCGTGCTGTGCGTTCTTCACGTTCGCGCTCCGGCTGGACGCGGATGGGTTGACCTTCGACGTGACCGCTCCTGAGGATGCGGCCGCTGTCGTCGCGGATCTCTTCGGAACCCTGGCGTGAGCAAACCGAAACCGAGCGCCACGGAGAAGCGGCCCTCTGGACAGCAGTGGTCGCCGCGTGCGTCGTGTGCTGCGCCGGGCCTCTGCTCGCGCTGCTGGCTGCGCTGGGGCTGACAGCGGCCGTGGCTGCGGTCTTCATCCCCGCGTTGGCCGTCGTGGCGGCGGCTGCGTGGGCCGCCGTCTGGTGGCTTCGACACCGCCGTACCCGCAGGAAGGATGAGGCGAGGAGGCCCCCAGACCGTGTCGTGATCGCCGCCCCGGCGCTGGGCCGGTATGCGGACGGCCCTCCTGCTGTGGGACCGCAAACGTCGGCGGCATCAGGTGATGCGGCCAATGGACGCCCGGCGGCCAGGACCGAGGCACGCTGACCTCATGACAGATGAGGACCGTAGCGCAGCCGGAACGGCCCAGCTCGAGGCGAACAAGGCGGTGGTCGCGCAAGCTATTGCCCGGATCTTCAACGGTGGTGATTTGGACGCGGCCGACGAGCTGTACGCGCCCAACCTCGCAGCCGACGCCAAGGCGTGGGTGGCCCCGTTCCGAGAGTCGTTCCCAGACGTCCAGGTGACGACGGTGGCGCTGATCGCCGAAGGCACCACCGTGGTCGGGCACTTCCACTGTTCTGGCACGCACCTGGGTCCGTGGCTCGGTCGGGCCCCCACAGGGCGCCGGTTCGAGAACGTCGACGAGGTGTACTGGTTCACCGTCCTTGCGGGTCGCATCACTGCCTGGTGGGGCGTGGAGGACAACCAGGCGCGGCTGAAGCAGCTCGGCCTGTTACCACCGGCCGAGCTTGTCGGGTAGGTGCCAGCCGGGTTGACCTTCGAGTCGGGTTGAAGGTCTACGGTTCCGGGGTGATCGACCAGACCAGGCCCGCTCGGGATCGCTGGGTGACGCTGTTCGTCACACTGCTGCTCGCCGCCGCAGCCGCGTTCGTGATCGGTGTGGCTGTCGAGCGCGACCAGGGGCACGCCGAGTCCGCCCACTCGCAAAGCCCCGTTCCGTCGGCTGGCGAGGCGGGCAACCACAGCGAGGCAGGCGAAGGGGGCAGCCACAGCGAGGCTGGCGAGCACGGCAGTGAGCCCACAGAAAACGGCGAGGCCAGCAGGACCGGCGAGCACGACAGTGACGAGTCCGTGCTGGGGATCGACCCGGAGAGCAACGCTGCCGTGACGACCGCGGTACTGATATCCGTGCTGCTGGCCGCCGTGGTGTGGCGGTGGCCCGTGCTCCCCACGCTGCTCGCCGGCGCAGTGTTTTGTCTCGCCGCGGCTGCGTTCGACATACGAGAGGTCGCCCATCAGACCGCTGAAGGCCGCACCGGGGTGGCTGTCCTTGCTGCTCTGGTTGCAGCGTTGCACGTTGCCGCTGCGGCGTCCGCAGCGGCGGCCTCTGCCCAGCGCTCGCGATGGACCAACGTCGCAGCAACTCGCCGCACCGCATAGCGCGACTCTCGTAGATCGATCATCGACGGGCAGGTGATGCGTTTCTAAGGCCGCGACTCCGGCAGTACCGTCGTGGCTACCGTCACGCTGGGAGGTCGATCCGTGGAGGACCAGCTTGGGGTTGGGATCGTCGGGTACGGCCTCGCTGGCCGGGTGTTCCACGGCCAGCTGATCAAGGCCGAGCCAAGCATGCGAGTGGCCGCTGTTGTGACCAGGGACCCTCAGCGGCACGCCCAAGCGGCGGCCGAGCATCCGGGAGTCTCCGTACACGACAGTCTTGACGAGATGCTCGGCGCTGGTGGCCTCGATCTGGTGGTGGTCGCCTCGCCGACCGACGCGCACGCCAATGGTGCGCTGGCGTCCATCGAGGCGGGAGTTCCCGTGGTGGTGGACAAACCGCCCGCCATC
>JBKPTD010000039.1:0-26444 GCA_046735375.1 Actinomycetota bacterium
AATGAGTTCGCTGCCCACCTTGATTTGCGCTCTATGATTCTCACGAGATCACGCTCGGGGTCGATGTCACCTCGGCGGAGAGCGGCAAGCCCGCCGAGCAGGCGCTGGCGAACGTGGCCAGCAGCACTAGTGCGCGGTAACGAGGGCCGATGGCGGTGCAACGACTGGTGTGTTCCGCGGGGTGGGCGGTGCCTGGATCCCTTGAGAATCGCCGTACGAGGGTGGTCAAGGTTACGGCCCACGGACGGGCCGTTCCGTTCCTCGTTGCTGCGGCCTAATGCACACCGCCGCGTTCCTGCGCAACGTACCCATCCTTGTGGGCCTCGACGAGTCGCTCGAACGCGTGCACGCCGACCTCGTGATCACACCGCGTGTTGAACATATCGGGCTGATGGACTGGAAGGCGCTGCCCCGCGTTGTGGACCTTGGATGGTGGGCCGCGCGCGAAGCACTCGAAGCCGACCCAGAGTTACTGAGCCGTTTGGGGAGCTGACGATGCGGCGCAGACCTTCACCTCAAAGCGTGCTCGCGATCGCATCGCTCGGCACTGCCGCCGCCTTTATCGACGTGACGATCGTGAACATCGCGTTCCCGAACATCGCGCGCTCATTCCCCGGCACGCCTATCTCGACGTTGTCGTGGGTCCTCAACGCCTACAACATCGTCTTCGCAGCGTTCCTTATGGCGGCTGCTCAGGTCGCGGACCTGCTCGGGCGCCGACGCGTCTTCATCTTCGGTATCGAGCTGTTCACCTTCGGATCCCTGCTGTGCGCACTCGCACCGTCGGCGGACGCATTGATTGCTTTTCGCGTGGTGCAGGCGCTTGGCGCTGCCTTCCTCGTACCATCGGCCACTGCACTGGTGCTGAACGCGTTCCCGCCCGCACATCGCTCCCACGGCGTCGCCCTCCAGTCCGCGGTTGGTGCCGCGGCCGCCGGCCTCGGTCCTTCGATCGGTGGGCTGCTCGTCGCTGCTGCAAATTGGCGCCTCGTGTTCCTCGTCAACGTCCCGCTCGGAGTGGCGACGGCTCTGTTGGCCCGCCGACGGTTGGTAGAGAGCCGCGCGCCGGGTCGTCGGCGAATCCCCGACATCCCGGGCACGCTGCTGTTCGCCGTCGCGATCGCCGCTCTGGTGCTCGGCATCGTCAAGGGCCAGGAATGGGGGTGGGGGAGTGCACGGACCATCAGTGCGTTTGTGGCCGCGTTCGCACTCGGTGCCGTGGTTGTGTGGCGCTGCACCTGGCACCGCTCACCGATTATCGATCTCTCCCTGCTTAAGATCCGAACCTTCAGCGTCGCCAATGCGATGACGCTCATCGGGGCGGCCGGTTTCTACGGCTACACCCTGTCCAACGTCCTGTTCCTCACCGGCGTATGGCGATACTCGGTCCTTCAGGCCGGCCTCGCGCTCACGGTCGGCCCCGTCGTCGCCGTCGCAGTTGCTGGACCGACGAGTCGGCTGGTCCAGCACATCGGCTCCCGCCCCGTTCTCGTTGCGGGGGGCCTGCTCTGGGGCGGGGCGGTGATGTGGTTCGTCGTGCGAGTCGGGGTGACGCCCGACTTCGTGGGGGAGTGGCTCCCGGGAATGGTGCTCCTTGGGATCGGCGCGGGGACGCTATTCCCAAACCTCAGTGGCACCGCGGTCGCGTCGGTTCCTGGTGGGAGCTTCGCGACGGCAACCGGCATGAATTCGGTCGCACGTCAGATCGGAGCCGCGCTCGGCGTCGCGTTCGTCGTCGTCATCATCGGAACCCCGACGCCAGCGACAGCTCACGCGGCCTTTCAGGACGCCTGGACGTTCGGTGCGGTCTGCCTCTTCGTTGCCGGACTTGGCTGCCTGTTTGTTGGGCACGTTAACGCAGAGCAGGTACCGGCGCTGGGCGACGCCGCACGGGTGGTTCTTGCGGAGGCTGCGCCTCACGAGGCCGTGTACCCACCTCCTCGACGTACGCGCATGATCGCGCCGGACTCCGCCGCGCCCACGGTTCCCCGGGCAGAGTCGGCGGCCGATTTCCTCGCGCGGACGCCACTGTTTTCGGGTATCGATCCAGAGCTCCATGAGCAGCTCGCGGCGAAATCGCATACGCGCCACCTAGAAGCCGGGCAATGGCTACTGCGTGAGCATGAGCCGGGAGATGCGATGTACGTCGTCCGGGCTGGTCGACTCGAGGTCGTTGATGAGACGACAGGCGCTGTGATCCGCGAGCTCGGCCGCGGGGACTCTCTTGGCGAGCTCGCATTGCTGACGGCCTCGCCGCGATCTGCCTCCGTGCGCGCAGCGCGGGCAACCGATGTCATCGCCATCGACCAAGCGGACTTCGCGGAACTCCTCGAAAGCTCGCCGCCACTGTCGGTGGCACTTAACCGGTCGCTTGGACGCCAGCTTCGGGATACGCGTGCGCCGGCGCCTACGGTTCGGCCAAGGCCGACGACCGTCGCGCTGATCGCGCTCGACGCCACGATCCCGCTGTCGCGCCTCGCCGCACAACTGACCGCCGCCCTGGAGGCCCACCTGTCCGTCGCAGTGCTCGGTGGTGCCGAGGGACCCGACCCCGAAGGGCCAGATGAACCAGCCACCGTCTACGGACCGCTGCTCGACCGGGCGGAAGCGGGGCACGATCTGGTTCTGCTGGTCGGCGGTTCTGCAATGCAACACGAGCCCTGGACGAGGTTTTGCCTCCAGCAAGCAGACCGGATCCTGGCAGTGACCGGAGGAGGACCGGTTCCGTCAGCGCTCGGCGAGTATCCCGAGCTGCGAGCCTGCGACCTCGTCGCCTACGACGTCGCGCCACGGGGACTCGACGGCTGGGCGGCCGCGCTCCACCCCGTCGAGTCGCACGTGATCCGAGAGAAAGAGTTCGGCGCCGACATCGCCCGAACGGCACGCCGGCTGTCCGGTACCTCACTCGGAATCGTGCTCTCTGGCGGCGGCGCGCGGGCGTTCTCGCATATCGGCGTGCTAGAAGAGCTGACCGCTGCGGGCCTGACGATCGATCGCGTCGCCGGCGTCAGCATGGGCGCGGTGATCGGCGCACTGTTTGCGATGGGCAACGACGCCGATGAGATGGACGCGATCTGTTTCGAAGAGTGGGTGCAGCGCCGGCCGCTCAATGACTACACCGTCCCCCGCTATTCGCTCATTCGCGGCGAGCGCTTCAGATCGCTGCTCCGCCGGGTGTTCGGCGCACAGCTGATCGAGGAATTGCCGCGCAGCTTCATCAGCTGCAGCACCGAACTCCGCAGAGGGCGTCTGGAGATCGCGCGGTACGGGCCACTATCGGAAGCAGTTGCCCACAGCATCTGCCTACCGATCATCGCGCCTCCGCAGGTTCGCGGCCGGGAGATATTCATCGACGGATCGCTGCTCGACAATTTGCCGGTAAAGGCGATGGCGGAGATGGGGGAGGGCCCGATCATCGCGGTCGACGTGAAGGCCGCGTTCGAGCGCTCGAAGGACCGCCCGGCGGTGGTGGGCGTACGAGACGATCGCCCGCCTCGACCGCCCAGACTCGGTGAGACGCTCATGCGGGTGCTGCTGCTTGGCAGTGAGAACACGACTGAGGCGGCCCGGCGCCATGCCGACCTATTGATCAAGCCACGTGCTGAGGGTGTTGGCCTGCTTGAGTTCCATCAGCTCGACACGGCACGGGAGGCCGGCCGAGTAGCTGCCCGCGAGGCGCTCGAGCAGGCGCCAGCCAGCTGGTTCGCCTAAGCCAGCATCTGTGCTGTGAGGATTCGTAGGGGCTCGGGTGTCGGGCGAATCCTGTGGATCTTCGGTGGCTATCCTGCATCGGGAGGACTAGTTGAGCAGCTCAGAAGACCTGGACAAGAATCGACGCAAGCTCACCGAGGACGAATGCCTCGCGCTTCTCAGGCGTCCGCTAGCCGGAGTCTTTTCGACGATCAGCAAGAGCGGCTGGATCCATTCGGTACCCGTCCACTTTGGCTACGTCGATAGCGAAGTCAGGGTCCTGGCGGAAGACGATGCGGTGAAGACGCGCAACGCGGTGCGCACCGGTCACGCCACGCTATGCGTCGAGACAACCGACGGCCCCATGCGCAGCTACGTCAGCATCTCTGGACCGGTAAGTGTTCGTCGGCCACCAACGGCGGAGGACTTGATCTCACTCGACCAGCGGTATTCGCGCAGCGACTTCTCGTCCGGTTGGGACGGCGAGGCCTTCGCCAAAGCGGTGATGCTGGTGCTCCGCCCACAGCGGTGGATCGCCTGGTGCGACTGGGATTAACCCAAGGCAACAACCAAGTGATCCGACGACCATCACGCACCGACAGCGGCGGGCTCCTCTAGGGCTGGCCTGCTAGGCGGGCGGCTCTGCCGCGGAGGTAGCGCTGCTGCGGCGGGTTGGTTGCTCGCCGCGCTGCTGCCTCGTACGACTCACGCGCTCCGACGTGATCACCGGTCCTCTCCAGCAGGTGGGCTCGGACCGCATCGAGCCGATGATCTTCTGCAAGCCGCCCATTGGCCTCCAGCTTCTCGAGCAAGCCGAGCCCTGCCCGCGGGCCTTGGGCCATCGCCACCGCGACGGCGTGATTCAGCGCGACGATCGGGTTGTCTGAGATCTGCATGAGGACCTCGTACAGCGCCACGATCTCTCGCCAGTCGGTTGCCTCGGTGCTGGGCGCCTCATCGTGGAGAGCGGCAATCGCCGCCTGCAGCTGATAGGGCCCGGTCGTTCCACGAGGGAGCGCCTCTGTGATGAGGGCGACGCCTTCCGCGATGTCGTCGGCATTCCAGCGCCGCCGATCCTGCTCGGCCATGGGGATCAACTCCCCGTGTGGCCCGGTACGAGCCGGCCGGCGGGCGTCGGTGAGGAGCATGAGCGCAAGGAGGCCGGTGACCTCGGTGTCCTCGGGGAGCAGCCGGTGAACGATGCGGGCCAGCCGGATTGCCTCAGCGGTCAGCTCGGTGCGCTGCAAGCTCGGCCCCGACGTGGTGGCGTAGCCCTCGTTGAAGATCAGGTAGAGCACGTGCAGAACCGCCCCGAGCCGCTCATCGCGCTCCTCCGGTGGCGGAAGACCGAATGGGATACGGCTGTCCTTGATGCGCTGCTTGGCCCGGCTGATGCGCCGGGTCATGGTCGCCTCCGGCACGAGGAACGCCCGCCCGATCTCCGCCGTCGTCAAGCCGCCAACCGCGCGCAAGGTGAGTGCGATCTGGGACGCCGGTGACAAGCACGGGTGGCAACACATGAACAGCAAGATGAGCGTGTCATCGGACTCAGCCGCCTGCCGGTCGGCAGGCGGGGCCAGCCATTGATCGGGGAGCGCCCATTGGGCGACGGTGTCCTCACGTCGTCGGCGAGCTTGCTCACTGCGCAGCAGGTCGGTGAGGCGCCGCGAGGCCACCGTGATCAGCCAACCTCGCGGATTGTCCGGCACGCCCTCTTGAGGCCACCGCAAGGCGGCGGCGACGAGCGCCTCCTGTGTCGCGTCTTCCGCCGCGTCGAAATGCCCGTAACGCCGCACAACGGCGCCGAGAACCTGCGGCGCCATCCGGCGCAGCAGGTCCTCGACCGGGTCATCTGCCACTGCGAGGTCACGTCTCCAGGTCGCCGAAGCCCTCGAGGATCGGGCGCACGTCTATGTAGTCTCCGCTGGTATCCCTTGGGCGGGGGCCCTTCGTGATGCGAGCGGCGATCTCAGTCGCCCGATCGAAGCTCTCGCACTCGACGATGGTGTAGCCGGCGAGAACCTCCTGGGTCTCCGGGTACGGCCCATCGGTGACGACCGGAACGCCGTTCTTCAACCCCTGGATTCTCCTGGTATGCACGGGGGCGGCGAGGCCGCGCGCATCGACAAACTCCCCTGACTCGACCAGCTCCTGGTTCCATGACCCCATGAACGCGTGCATGGCGGCGATGTCCTCAGCGGACCAAGCCGGCTTGTCGGTGGGTTTCCCGGCCATCAGGTCGTAGTCCTCTTGTGAGGCGTACAGCAAGATCATGTATTTCACGATCTCTCCCTCTCCTGGTCTGGGGCACCTCTCCAGCGCCTCTCGGCGGAGACGTCGGAGCAGGCGGCCCGTCCCGGACATCCATCCTCGACCTCGCGTGTAGCCGAAAGCCACCGCGCTGCTCTCCGCCCCTGGACGCCATGGAGGCACACGTCTACGGTCGCCGGCCGCACCTCGTGCAGTCGCCGCTAGTGAGACCTGTCCCGGAGAAGATCGGCGATGGCGGCGATTCCCGCCTGGATGGATCGTTCAGTGAGATTGCCGAAGCCGAGGACGAGCTGGGTCGGCTTGGTTGCATGCGTGGACCGGTAGTAGCTCATTCCGTAGAGCCCGACAGAGCGTTCGCGGGCGGCGGCGATGATCCGGCCTTCGTCGACCGACTCCGGCAGATGTGCTACGGCATGAAAGCCCGCCGCCAGGCCGGTGAGCCGTACCTCTGGAGCATGATGCTCGAGCGCTTCGACGAGCACGCTGCGGCGCTGTGCGTACGTAGCTCTCATGCGGCGCAGATGCCGGTCGAAGCGACCCGACTCGATCAGCTTCGCCAGGACGAGCTGGTCGAGGCCGGGTGAGCCCCGGTCGCTGCTCAGCTTCTCCTCGGCAATTGCGTCCGCCAGTGCCGGCGGGCAGAGAACCCAGCCAAGGCGGATGGTGGGCGCGAGCGACTTGCTGACCGTGCCCAACGCCGCCACGCGGTCCGGCCCGAGGCCCTGCAAAACGCCAACCGGTTCGCGGTCATAGCGGAACTCCGCGTCGTAGTCGTCCTCGATGATCGTGGCGTCCTGTTTCTCTGCCCACTCGAGCAATGCCTGCCTACGCTCCGGGCTGAGCACGACTCCGGTCGGCCACTGATGAGCGGGAATGAGGACGGCGGCCCTCGCCTTGCTGGCCGCGAGCGCATCGACCTTGATCCCTGAGTCGTCAACCGGAATGGGAATGGCTTCGATGCCCCACCTGATCGCGACGGGTGAGGCGTCGGCGTATCCGGGGTCCTCGAACGCGACCCTTCGCACTCCGGCAGCGGCCAGCACTCTGAGGATGAGATTGAGTCCTTGGGCAAACCCGGTGGAGATGACCATCCGCTCAGGGTCGGCCGCCGCGCCTCGGACTCGACGCAGGTAGGCGGCGAGAACCGCGCGAAGCGCAGAGCTCCCGCGCGCCTCCCCATAATCCAGTGCGGCCGTCGGGACGGTCCTGCCCACCTCGCGCAGCGCCCACAGCCAGTCGCCGCGCGGGAAGCTCGCAAGGTCAGGCACGCCGGCGCGGAAGTCCGCGATCAACCGCTGGGGCGTGGGTGGCGGCGCCGCGGGGAGTGATGGCGTCGCCGGGAGCGCAGCGGCTGCCACCCGAGTGGCCGAGCCGATACGGGTGTTCAGGTATCCCTCGGCCTGGAGCTGGCCGTAGCACTCCTGTACCAGCCCCCGCGAAACGCCCAGTTCTCGCGCCATTTCGCGGGAGGACGGAAGCCGCTCGCCAACCCCGAGCCTCCCGGACCTGATCGCCTCTCGCAGAGCAGCCTCGAGTTGGGATCGCAGGGGTTCGGGTCGGGCCCGATCGACCGGCAGCAGCAGCTCCGGAGTCAAGCCGGCCCATTGGATCGGCATGGAAGTGGAGCTTAGCGGGGTGCTCACAGCCTCTAATTGATCGCGGCGCGCCTCACGCGCCGGTCGTTGTCTCGGCTGCCTGACAGGCTCGGATCAGAGTGGCGTCGACAAGGCGCTGCGTGTGGCCGGTGCTGCCTGTACGGCTGAACTCCTCGGCCGCGGGTCTGCTTGAGTGGCTCCTTAGCAGCGTTCGGACCATCGGCGCGGTGCCAGGTCGCTTTGGGGCAAAGCGCCACATCTTCGAGACGAGCGTCGAGAGGTGGCCGACAGCTCCGACCTAGAAATAAGAAGCACCGTCAAGCGGTGCTGGTCTGAGGGGAGTACGAGGTGAAGTATGTCCTGCTGATCTACAACAACCCGGCGACCTACGCATCGTGGTCGGATGAGGAACGCCACGCAATATTCGGCGAAGTCGACGTCATCATGACCGAGCTCACGGAGTCAGGTGAACTGGTTGGTGGCGAGGCACTCGCCGACGCCTCGAACGCCAAGACGGTACGCGTTCGCTCCGGGGTCCCCGCAGTGACCGACGGGCCGTTCGCGGAGGCAAAGGAGCAGCTTGCCGGCTACCTCATCGTCGATTGCGAGACCACCGATCGGGCAGTCGAGATCGCCACGCGATGGCCGGACGCACGGTACTTCGCCATGGAGGTTCGCCCGCTCATGGACGCGGCCGGCGCGGAGATGTGAGTACGCCCGCCGCGGTCGATGACCTGCTGCGCCGGCTGGCGCCGCAGGTCCTCGCGAGTCTTGTGCGCCGCTACCGGCAGTTCGACGCGGCCGAAGACGCGGTGCAAGAGGCACTCCTTGCGGCGGCAGTCCAGTGGCCAGAGGCAGGGATTCCGGATAATCCGCGCGGCTGGTTGATCACCGTTGCTGTCCGCCGGCTGACCGATCAGGTACGAAGCGAGCAGTCGCGTCGTCGACGCGAGGCGACGGTCGCGGCTCTCGCGCCGGCCGACGAGTTGGTCGTCACCGGTCCCGACGAACAGCGAGCGGTGCATCGGGACGACACACTCCTGCTCCTGTTCCTCTGCTGCCACCCGGCGCTGACCCCCGCCTCCCAGGTTGCACTCACGCTGCGTGCAGTCGGCGGTCTTACCACCGCGCAAATCGCCAGTGCGTTCCTTGTCCCTGAGGCCACGATGGCGCAGCGCATCACCCGCGCGAAGCAGCAGATCAAGGCCGCTGGAGGAGCGTTCGACCGGCCACCAGACCTCGAGTTGCCGAGTCGGGTCCAAGCGGTCCTGCACGTGCTCTACTTGATCTTCAACGAGGGATACACCGCGAGCTCTGGGCCGGACCTCCAACGCCGCGAACTCACCCGGGAAGCGATCCGGCTCGCCCGGGCCGTACACGCACAGCTTCCAGACGACGGCGAGGTGGCGGGCCTTCTCGCGCTCATGTTGCTCACCGACGCGCGGCGCCCGGCGCGCACCAGACCTGACGGCAGCCTTGTTCCGCTCGCGGAGCAGGATCGCAGCACATGGCGTCAGGAGCCGATCCGGGAGGGCATCGCACTGGTCACCCGCGCCTTGCAGCACACTGCCGTCGGCCCGTACCAGCTGCAGGCGGCGATCGCCGCAGTCCACGCGGAGGCCGTGCGGGCCGAGGACACCGACTGGCCGCAGATCCTCGCGCTCTACCGACTGCTCGAGCGGGTCTCGCCCAATCCGATGGTGACCCTCAACCATGCCGTCGCGGTCGCGATGGTAAGAGGCCCCCAGGAAGGGCTGGAGCTGCTGGCAAGCCTCGACGCCGATCACAGAGTGGCGGGTCATCATCGGCTCGACGCGGTGCGCGCGCACCTACTCGAGATGACTGGTGACCGTGCCGCCGCTCGCGTCAGCTACCAACGAGCCGCTCGGCGCACGACGAGCCTGCCCGAACAGCGTTACCTGGAGTCCCGAGCGGCAGCCCTGGGCGAGTCGGGCGCATAGCGTCCCTATCCAAGGTCTCGTTGCGTTGGCCTTGGTCCCGCTGGTGCGTACCCCACGGAACCGCTCCGCGTAGCTCCACCTTTCCGCCGGGGGACCCCGCAAGGACCCACCGGCGGTGTCCCGGTCGCCCGCGTACCTCCAGTACGCCTGCCCCGTCGGCGTTTCGTTGGACAGTCAGCCAGAAGAATCGGTTCCTCCCGGCGGATCATTGGACAAGCACCCAGCCGAACAGCTCGGTTTACTCCGGCTCACTGTCCAACGATCGGCGAATCCGCCCGTTTCGGTCTGGGCCACTGTCCACCCTTCACGAGCCCGCGATCCAGGTGACCGTACCGGTGGGCCGTCCGCGTCAGGCGACGCCACGGTCGCGCCGGCGAGAAAGAAACGCCTTGCCAGTCATCCAGTGGTCCTCAGGCCACCGGCGAAGGATCCCGGACACGGACCACAGGACCCAACCGAGAGATCAAACTCCTTTGTCGGTGGTGGGGTGCAGGCTGAAGGCAGACCTGCCCAGGCTGACAAAGGACGACAAGATGATCGGGCGGATGTACGAAATCGTGATCGACTGTCAGGATCCAAAGGCGCTCGCGGACTTCTACGCCGAGATCTTGGGATTCGACGTGATCTACGCCGACGACGACTGGGTGACTGTCGGCCAGAAAGAGGGCGTACGGCTGGGGTTCCAGCGTGCGCCCGATCACCGTCCGCCCCGCTGGCCGGATCCCAACTACCCACAGCAGATGCACATTGATGTCTTCGTCCTGGACGTGGAGAAGGCCGAGCCGGCAGTGCTGGAGCTGGGTGCGACTCTCCTCGACGGCGCCGGCGAGAGCAGCTTCAGGGTCTACGCAGATCCAGCCGGTCACCCGTTCTGCTTGTGCCGTGACGACCCGGATGCGCCATGAACCCTTCGCACCTCCGCCCCGATGGGCGGCGGCGATTGGCCCTGCGCAGGCTGACGTCGCCAGCCTGCGCGATGAGCCGCGCACCGCGCTGAAGACGCCGACGGCGACGCCCTCCTGTGGCCCTGAGTCTGTTGGGCGGGCGCCGCGCGGGCACACGCGGCAGGCATCCGGCGAACACTTAGCCGGGGCCACGGCACAGCTGCTGGCCAGGCGAGTTCTCACTGCTGATGGACACCCGTCTCAGTCCGGGTTGGGGCCTTAGACGTCCCTAAGCCGGTCGCGGCGTACGCCTAAGGCCCCCTCAGCAGACAAGGATTAGGCGATCACCCGATGTGGGGGTGGTGCCTTAGAGACGAGTCTCGAAGACGTCAGAGAAACGTCGAAGGAGACCGTGATGTACACCTACCACGACCAGGTCGCCAGGGTCACCAACGAGGAGCGCCTCTCACAGCTGCGCGGCGAGGCGGTTGCCTACCGGCTGTCCCGTTCGGTCCTCCGGCGGCAACGCAAGGACCAAGACCGCCGAGGTCGCGGCCAGCCGCCGCGCCTGGCTTTGATACCACGGCAGCAGTCGCGACAGCCACAGCTGGAGGAGGCCGGGCTCGGTGAGCAAGACGCCGCCGCGGCGGATCTCCCGCAGTGGTGCGCAGCGTGATCGCCCTGGGAGAAAAACAGCGGATGCTGTCGGCGGCGGATGGCACGATTGATGTCGTGGCCGCCACCGTTATCAGTCCGGACATGGTTGGGCGGGTCGCCGAGCTCGATGAGCTGCGATCCGCCCATCATGTCGTGGCCGACGGACAGCCGCTCACGGTCTTGCTCAGCGGCGAGGCCGGAGTGGGAAAGTCGCGGCTCGTCACCGAGTTCGCGGCTGAGGCCAACGATGCCGGCGCGCGCGTCGTCTTCACCCAGTGTGTGGAGCTCGGCTCCGGCGGGCTTCCCTACGCGCCGGTGGCCGGCGCCCTGCGTGAGCTGACCGACCAGCTCGGTGAGGAGCGGCTGCTCGAGCTGGCCGGACCGGGCCGCGAGTCCCTGGCCGGGCTGCTGCCTCACCTGGGGCCGGGCTCGGTCGATTCGTTCGATGGTCGGGGCGGCTTGTTTGAGGTCGTCACCGCGTTGCTCGAGCGGGTCTCCGCCGAGCAGCCGCTGGTGCTCGTTATCGAGGACATCCACTGGGCTGACAGCTCCACCAGAGACCTGCTGAGGTTCATGGTTCGTGCCGTCAGCTCCGCTCGTCTGCTCTTGATCTTTACCTATCGCAGCGACGACATTCACCGGCAGCATCCGCTCCGGCCGTTCCTAGCCGAGCTCGATCGGCTCCGCAGCGTGCGCCGGATCGACGTGCCGCGGCTGTCCCAGCGCGAGGTCGGCCAGCAGCTGGCCGGCATTATCGGCCGTGTCCCAGCGCCAGATGCGATCGCGAAGGTCTACAGGCGCAGCGAGGGCATCCCGTTCTTCGTCGAGGAGCTTGCCTGCGCCGAGGTGGAGAGCGATTGTGCTCCGCTGCCCGAATCTCTGCGCGACCTCCTGCTGGTCAGGGTGGAACGGCTCTCCGAGAGCGCGCAGGCGACGCTTCGGGTGCTAGCAGTCGGCGGGAACCGAGTCGACGACGCCGTGCTCACGGAGGTGTCCGACTTGGAGACGGCGGCGCTCGACAGCGCACTCAGGGAAGCCGTGTCGACCAACCTCCTGCGCGTGGATGGCGAGGGTTACGCGTTCCGGCACGCCCTGCTGCGAGAGGTCCTTCACGACGACCTGCTGCCTGGCGCACATATGCGACTTCATGTGAGATATGCCGCTGTGCTCGAAGGCCATCCGGAGTTGCTGTCGGCAGGCGCACCCATGGCCGAGATCGCGCACCATTGGTATGCCGCCCATGAGCTTGACCGCGCTTTCGGCGCCTCACTCGTGGCTGCCGATCAAGCTGTCCGATCTCATGCGCACGGTGACGCATTGCAGTTGCTCGAGCGTGCGCTTGAGTTGTGGGAGCGGGTCCCCGATCCGGTTATAGCCTCCGGCGCCGACCACGCCGAGCTCCTAGACCGCGCTGCTGCGGCGGCATATGACGCCGGCGAGCTCGACCGCGCGCTTGCCCTGGTCGAAGCCGCGAGTGCCGAGATCGACATCACCGCCGACCCGTTGCGCGCTGCCGGTATCTTCCACCGGCGGAGCAAGATCTTGGGTGACCTCGCGAAGCCAGAAGCAGTTGCAGTGGCACAACGCGGCCTCGAGATGCTGCCCGCCGACGCTCCCGCGGATGCACGGGCACGCTTCCTGCAGCTGTTGGCCTCCCAGCTGATGCTCAACGCTCGGTTCGAGGAGGCGACCGAGGTCGCGCGCGAGGCGGCGACGACCGCACACGCCGCAGGAGCCACAGAGGCGGAGTCCAGGGCATACATCAATCTTGGTCCGTCGCTGGTGCAGATCGGCCAGATTGACGAGGGCTTGGCCGCCCTCGAGACCGGTCGTCAGGTCGCTGGCGATGCACCCAGGCTTCTTGTCAGCTACTACGTCAACACCTCAGACGCGCTCTTTCTGCTCGGCCGCTACGCAGAAGCCGCTCGGCTGGCACGCGAGGGTATCGATCGCGCTCGCGAGATCGGGCTCGCTCGCACGCTGGGGGCGATGCTTGCGGGCAACGCGGCGTCGCCGCTCTTCGCACTCGGAGACTGGCAAGGGGCCGACCGGCTGATCCGCCGCGCGCTCGAGCTCGATCCACCTGCCAGAAATGTATGGCAGCTTCTGGCACAACAGTCTTGGCTCCAGCTATGGCGCGATGATCTCGATGGGGCTGAACAAACTCTGCATGAGCTGCGCAGCCGGATGGCGCGGCGCAATCCCGGGTCGCAGTACGCCCTTCCGATCGCTACCTTGGCCGCCGAGATCGCCTTGGCCAAGAACGACCCAGACGCCGCGTGGACCGAAGTCTTGGCGGCGCTGGACGAACGGCCAATCCCCGGCTACAACGTGGCGCTGTTTGCGGTGGCCGCACGAACGGTGGCCGCGAGAGCACGGATGTCGGGGTCCTCCCGGACAGCCGATGCTCGCCGGATCCGGCTGCTCATGGCCGAGCTCGGAGACTGGGGGCCGGCCCCCATCTGGCGGAAGATCGTCGACGCCGAGCTCGCCGGTGATGTCGGAAATGACCCGGCAGCGTGGCAAGCCGTCATTGATGCGGTGGAGGCAGACGGCCCGGTACTCGTACAGGCATACGCGACATACCGGCTCGGCGAGATCCTCGCCGCGCGTGGAGACCGCGAGGCGGCGGCCGGAGCACTGCGGGAGGCTGCCGAGCGGGCCGACCGCCTGGGCGCGGCGCTCCTGCGCCGATGGATCGACGAGCTGAGCAAGCGGGCGAGGATTCCGCTGCTCAATAAGGTCGCCGGTGAGGCGGAGCAAAACGACGGATGGCTCGGGCTCACTAGCCGCGAACGCGAGGTGCTGCGCCTTGTGGCCGCCGGTCGGAGCAATCGGCAGATCGGCGAAGAGCTGTTCATCACGTCGAAGACCGCGAGCGTCCACGTCTCCAACATCTTGGCCAAGCTCGGTGTGTCCGGCCGCGGCGAGGCTGCTGCCATCGCTCACAACGCCGGGCTCTTCGACGTCGATCCCGCCCGTCGCCCAGCTTGATCCGACCGCGCCTCCGACGTCGACCATGCGGTGCCGCTGCATGCTCGGAGGGTCGGGCGTTTCGTTGGCCCATAACCCAGACGAGTTGGCCCCTCCTGGCGGATCAGTGGACAAGCACCCAGCCGAATGGCTCGCCCCAGTCCGGCTGACGGTCCAACGATCAATGTGTCCGAGCGATCTGGTCTGGGCCAGTGTCCACCGTTCATGGGCGGGGAACGGACCCGGCGGGCAGTGATGTCTGGCCGGGTCAGACCAGGGTTCGTTGAGGTCAGACCGGAGGTCGGTGAGGTCGGCCCGCGCGTCGGTGGGGTCACACCAGGGCTCGGTGGGGTCAGACCAAGGCTTGGTGAAGGTCAGACCAGATGTCGGCAGGATGTTCGAGACCGACCGCGACCCGGATCGTGCCTTCGCCGATACCCGCCTCCTTCAGAGCAGCCGCATCCAGCTGGCGATGAGAGGTGCTCGCGGGGTGGAGGACGAGTGTCTGGACCCCACCGAGGGACGCGGCGAGCCTCGCCAGCCGTACCCGGCTCACCACGGCATGTCCGGCCTCTCGGCCGCCGGCAAGGTCAAAGGCGAACACTCCGCCGCCATCCGCCAGGATCTGCTCGGCCAACCTGAAACTCGGGTGATCAGGGACCCCAGGCCAGTACACGGCCGACACGGCCGGATGGTCGATGAGTCGGCTGGTGAGGAAGCGCGCGCTCTCGCTTTGCTGACGTACCCGAAGTGCCAGGGTGGCGAGACCGCGAATGGTCAGCCACGCCGCGAAGGGATCGGCGGTAACACCGAACTCGATGAACCGCTTCCACAAGGCGCGATAGCGCTCGATGTCCGCAAACACCGCGATGCCCCCCGTGACATCGGAATGACCGCTCAGGTACTTCGTGGTCGAGTGGATCACGACGTCCGCGCCGTAGTCGATGGGACGGCAGAGGACCGGCGAGGCGAAGGTGTTGTCAACCACCATGATCAGATCGGCTCCGCGGGCAACCTCCGCGAGCGCTGGCAGATCGGCAACCTGTGTCATCGGATTCGCGATCGTCTCCAGGTAGAGCGCCCGCGAGGTCGGTCGCAGCGCGGCGCGTACCTCCTCCGGGTCGGTCCCACCGACAAAGCTCACCTCGACGCCGAAGCGTTCCTGCAGGCGAGTGAGGGTCGCGAAACTACCTCCGTAGAGGCACCGTTGTGCGATCACATGGTCGCCCGTCTGGACCAATCCGAACAGGATTGCGTTGATCGCCCCCATTCCGGAGCTCGTGGCGAGCGCCGCTGCGCCGCCTTCGAGGTCGGCAACTGCCGTCTCGAGAGCACGAACCGTTGGATTGCCATAGCGGGTGTACGTGTACTCGCCGTCCGGCCGGGTCATCGCGTCTGCGATGACGTCAGGATCGGTGAAGCCATAGGTGGATGTCTCGAATATGGGAACGCTCAACGGCTCACCGACAACAGGAGATGGCGCCGACACATGGACGGCCTTGGTTTCCGGGTGCAGGACGGGAGACTTCGGCGCAGCTGATGCCGCGGATGGGTGCGTCATCCCTACAGTCTGGCGTCAGTTCGTCGGGGATCCAGGTGCTGCGGCAATCGTTGCTGCGCCAGTTCCCGCCTCACGCAAACCGGGATCAGCCCTGACCGCTGCCCTTACACCAGGGGCAGATGCCCTCCGGGTTGAGGTTGTCAGGCTTGATGCGGCCGGTGCCGCCGCAGTTGGGGCACTTGATCGGCGGCGCCTCATCGTCGCTTTCGCCCATGGTCGCTGATCGTAGAATCGGGGACTCCGTAGTGTCTCTCGTTCACCCAAAAGGGTGAGGCAGGAACCGTAAAGACGGGTCGGAACAGCATCTTCCCCAGGCGGCGGCGTTGTTAACGCTGCCGCCTAGGCGCTTGCCGCTGCAGATTCCTGCCACTCGCCGTGCCATGCGTCCCACAGCTCGGCATAGGCGCCGCCTGCGGCCACGAGCTCTGAATGACTGCCGAGCTCAGACACCCGACCATCCTCGATGACGGCCACGCGGTCTGCATCGTGCGCCGTATGCAGCCGGTGGGCGATCGCGATGACGGTACGGCCCGCGACCACAGCGCCGAGCGACCGCTCGAGGTGGCGCGCCGCCCGTGGGTCGATAAGGGAGGTGGCCTCGTCGAGGACCAGCGTGTGCGGGTCGGCGAGGACGAGCCGGGCGAGCGCGATCTGCTGTGCATGGGCGGCGGAGAGGGTGAGGCCACCGGCGCCGACCCGGCTGGACAGGCCGTCCGGCAGCTCGTCGACCCAGTCGAACGCGTCGACCGCGGTCAGCGCCGACCGGACGTCATCATCGGTCGCGTCCGGTCTGGCCATCGCGATGTTGTCTCTGATCGTGCCGACGAAGACGTGGTGCTCCTGGGTGACCAGTGCCACGTGCCCGCGGAGATCGCCGAGCGGCAGCTCGACCAGGCCGACGCCGCCGACACTCACCTCGCCGGTGCGCGGTCCGTGGATTCCGGCGAGCAGCCGGCCAAGCGTGGACTTACCGGCGCCGCTCGGTCCCACCATCGCGAGCCGTTCTCCCGGCGTGATCGCGATATCGACGCCGTGCAGCACATCGTGACCCTCGCGATAGGCGAACCGCACACTGACCGCGTTGAGATGTTCGTCCTTGGGCTGCCGCCCGGTAGGTGTCCGGTCGTCCGGCACCTCTGCGACGCCGAGCAGCCGGGCGAGCGACGCACCGCCCACCTGGAGCTCATCGAGCCAGGACAGCAGCCGGTCGAGTGGGTCGATGAGCTGCTGAACATAAAGGGTTGCCGCGGTCACCTGGCCAAGGGACACAACACCTTGTGCGTAGAGCAGGCCGCCCGCGAGCAGGGTGGCCACGACGGGCACGATGTAACCGACCTCGACGGTCGGGAACCAGACGGTACGCAGCCAGAGTGTGTAGCGCTCGGCAGCCCAAGATCGCCGGATGTCGGCGTCGGTGCGGTCGATCCGCCGCCGTGCCAGCTGCAGCGCCTCGATCGTGCGCGCTCCGTCCGCCGTCTCCGCGATACCTTCGTTGATGTCGGCGTAGGCGGCGTTCTCGCGCAGGTAGCCCTCAGGCGCCCGGCGCAGATACCACCGGGTGCTCACCCAGAGCATCGGCACCGCGACCAGGCATGGCAGCACAAGGATCGGCGCGACCAACGCCAGCGCACCCAGGGTCAGCGCGCAGGTGACCAGCGCGATGAGGGTCTCGGGTACGGCGAAACGTACGGAGTGGGACAGCGCGTCGACGTCGCGAGACGTCCGGGTGAGCAGGTCGCCGGTCCCTGCCCGCTCGACAGTCGACAGCGGGAGCTCGAGCACCCGGTCGACGAAACCCTCGCGCAGGTCGGCCATCACCCGCTCGCCGAAGCGCATCGACGCCCAACGCGCGAATGCGGTGAGTACGGCAGCCGTGACAACCGCGATCCCGATGAGGATCGCGGTGCGGTCGACCGTGTCCCGCGATGTGCCGCTCTGGACACCGTCGACGATATCGCCGAGTAGCCGGGGGACGGCGAGGGCGGCGATCGCGGCGAGCGCATGCAGGCCGAGCGCGAGACCGAGGGCACGCGGATGAGTGCGCAGCAGCGCCCTGGCGTAGCGGCGGACGGTCGGTCCGTCGGCCACCGGCAGGATCTGCCTCATTCGTCCTCCCCTCGGGTGACTAGCGCCCGGTAACCGGGCGAAATGTCGAGCAACTGCCGGTGGGTTCCGGTCGCGGCCACCATCCCTTCATCGAGGAACGCGACCGTGTCCACCCGGTCGAGTACCAGTGGGCTCGTCGTCATGATGACGGTGGTACGTCCTGTGCGTGCGGCGCGCAGCCGAGCTGCGATCCGCGCCTCGGTGTGCGCGTCCACGGCGGAAGTCGGCTCGACGAGGACGAGCACGGGCGGGTCGACCAGCAGCGCCCGGGCCAGCAGCAGCCGCTGCCGCTGCCCGCCGGAGAGCGAGCGCCCGCGCTCCTCGATCGCCTCCTCGAGCCCGTCCACGAGCGCATCGATGACGTCTTCTGCCGAGGCGGTATGCAGGGCGGCGGCAACAGTGGCGTCGGACGCGGTGGCCCTCACATCCAGCTCGTCCCTGAGCCGACCGGAGAACAACCGAGCATCGCTATCTGCCACCAGCACTCGCTCTCGCACCGTCGCGAGCGGCAGCCGCTCGAGCGGGATGCCCCGCCAGAAAACCTCGGCATCGACGTACCGGCCGAGCCGGTCGGCGAGCGCCGTCGCGTCCGCGGTCGCCGTCGCAGCGACGGCCATGAAGGCACCAGCGGGCACAACGAGCCCGGATCGGCTGTCGACGAGCTCGGCCTTGTCCGCGTGCGGGTTGCCAGCCTCGATCGGTACGGGCGCGGTCGGATCGCTGACCGTGGGTTCGATGGCAAGCAGCCGGATCACACGCCGTGCCGCCACCAACCCACGGATGATCTTGTCGGCGGCCTCGGTGGCGTTCCGCAGCGGCCCCACCAGGAACGCCGCATAACCGTAAAACGCGACCAGCTGTCCGACAGTGATCTCCCCGGACAGTGCGAACCTGGCGCCGAGCCAGGTGACGATCGTCACGAAGATCCCAGGCAGCAGGACCTGGGAACCGTCTAGCGCGGCGTCGACCTTTGCCACCTGCAGACCGGCTCGCCGCAGCCGCTGCGATTCTTCCTTGAAGCGGCCGGAAAATGACTCCTCGCCGCCGATCCCGCGCAGCACCCGCAACCCGGCAACGATGTCGGTGGCTCGGATCGTGAGCTTGCCGCCGATCTCCCGGTAGGCATGCTGGCGGCGGTGCAGTGGGCGAAACAGCGGCGTGATGGCGAGCATAAGCACCGGCACGCCGACGAGGACGATGATCCCGAGGGTCACGGAGGCATTCAGCAGAATGGCCGCCACGATGCCGAAGGACACGACCGAGCCGGCTGCCCGCGCGGTGATCTCGATCGAGCCGCCGATGTGCGAGATGTCGGTTGCGCCAATGGCGACGACCTCGCCGGTAGCGATCTTGCGGGGGAGCGAGGCGCCTACCTTCGTCGTGTGCTTGACCGCCACCTGGACGGTTCGATAGGCCGCGCTGAGCCAGTTGAACACGGCGAACCGGTGGCGGAAGATCCCGGAAACCGCGGTGACAATACCGAGGAAGAGGACCGCGCCGGTCCAGAGCAGCAGCCGCGCGGCGTTCTTGTCCGTTACGCCCTGGTCGATGGCCTTACCGATGGCCGCCGGGACGAACGCCTGGCTCGCCATCCAGAGAATGCCAAAGAACACGCCGCCGGCAACCGACACCCACTGACCGCGGATGATCCACAGCAGATAACGGGCCGGAGTGCGCGCGTGCGGCGTGCCGGGATCTTCGAGCGGCAGGCTACGCATGACGACTCACCACGGTAGGCGAGCGCGACGCCGCTCCTCCACCGAATTACCGGCCCCGCACCTGGACTTCGCGACGGGCAGAACCCCGCTCCTCCAGGCCGTATCTTTCGTCCGTGCGCAGCGACCTCCCGGACCGATCGCGCACGCCGGCGCCGGTCAGAGCTGCGGGTTAGGCAGCCGGGTCAGTGCCGAGTCAATACGACCTTGTGGGAGCTCGAAGTCCTCCATCTCGCCTGACAGATGGCGGTCGTAAGCGCCCATGTCGAAGTGGCCGTGCCCGCACATTGCGGTGAGAATCACCTTCTCCTCGCCGCTTTCCGCGCAGCGCCGTGCCTCTTCCACGGTGGCGGCGAGCGCGTGGGTTGGCTCGGGGGCCGGGACTATTCCCTCGGTACGGGCGAAGGTCACCCCGGCCTCGAAGCATTCGCGCTGCGGCTTCGCGACGGCTTCGAAGAGCCCGACCTCGTACATGTGTGACAGCAGCGGCGACATGCCGTGATAGCGCAGCCCACCGGCGTGGATCGGGTCGGGCACGAAGTCGTGGCCGAGAGTGTGCATTTTGACCACCGGCGCGAAGCCGGCGGTGTCGCCGTAGTCGTAGGCATAAACGCCACGGGTAAACGAGGGGCAGGCGGCCGGTTCGACAGCGCGGATCACCGGTGCCATCCGGCCGGCGAGCTTCTCCCTCAGGAAGGGAAAGAACAGACCGGCGAAGTTGGAGCCACCACCGGTGCAGCCGACGATCAAGTCTGGCGTCTCGCCGACCGACGCGAGCTGCTGCAGCGCCTCCTCCCCGATGACGGTCTGATGCATGAGGACGTGGTTGAGCACGCTGCCGAGGGAGTACCGCGTGTCTTGCGCGCCACCGGCCGTCTCGACGGCTTCGCTGATCGCGATGCCCAGGCTTCCCGGGGATGTGGGGTCGTCGGCCAGGATCTTCCGGCCGGCCTCGGTGAGATCGGATGGGCTCGGGTGCACGGTCGCGCCGTACACCTGCATGAGCGAACGGCGATACGGCTTCTGGTCGTACGACGCGCGCACCATCCAGATCTCACAATCGAGCCCGAACTGCGCGCACCCGAAGGCGAGGGCGCTGCCCCACTGCCCAGCACCGGTCTCAGTGGTGAGCCGGCGGACGCCCTGCCTGGCGTTGTAGTAGGCCTGCGCAACGGCGGTGTTGGGCTTGTGAGAGCCGCTCGGCGAGCCCCCTTCGTACTTGTAATAGATGCGCGCTGGCGTGCCGAGCGCTCGTTCCAGCCGGTGCGCGCGAATCAGCGGCGTCGGCCGCCACAGCCGATAGATATCGAGCACCTCGGCCGGGATGTCGATGAAGCTATCGCCACTGACCTCCTGCAGGATCAGATCCATCGGGAACAGCGGGGCCAGATCATCGGGCCCGATCGGCTGGAGGGTGGCGGGGTGCAGCGGTGGTGGTGGCGGCGACGGGAGGTCGGGGATGAGGTTGTACCACCGGGTGGGCAGTTCGGACTCGTCGAGTGTGATCTTGGTACGATCCGGCATCGCGCACCTTCCCTGATCGCTTGGGGCACCGTCACGAGTCGGCCGCTCCGCTCGGGTCGTCGGCGGTGATCGGTGTCTCTCGCACCGTAGACCCGCGTCGTTCCTCCGCACTAGGCTCGCTCGCCGCCGCCGCAGGGTGGGCGCTTGCTCCACGTCTGGCCCAACAGGAATTGCCTGGCAGTGGGTAAAGGTGTCACCGTAGATCAGCGCCGCTGATCGAGGAGGACGCGTGAGCGGTGGAGAGGTGGCCGCGGTGATCACGCCGACACGTGTCATCACATCGGCTGTTCTGGATGCTGAGGCGGCAAACTGTCCTAGCGGGGTTCGCCGCAGCGTGGCCGGGAACATTCTCATCGCCTGGGTTTTGACATTCCCGGGAGCAGCGGCGATTGCGGCGGTCTCGTAGTGGATTGTCCACGAGATCGTCCCGGCGTGACAGTCGAGGAGGCGCACTATGGGCCAGATCCCGGACCAGTTGCCGGTCATTTCGCGAGGTCGTCACCTCGAGCCGGAGGACGGTGGCTGCATCATGGAGATCGCCTCACTGCTCGCGGGGGAGCGGTGGAGCGACGCGCCTCGATGCACCCATCCGCTCCTGGCCGCCGTAGCGCGGCTGGTCAATGACGAGGTTGGTGACGAGGCCAGGCAAGAGCTGCTCCAGCTTGTGCCTGAGCTTGTCGGTGCGGTAGGTGACGGACCGGCGACAGCGCCGGCGATTGTGCGAACATGCGCTCGCGTCGGCCTGACCGTCGATCCTGGGTCGCGCCGGCTGCGTCATGCCCTGGCGGTGGCCGAGGACCGGATGACGCACCTCCCGGACACCCACTGGAGGGACGTTCTCTATACCTACGGACCGGCGACCCACGCTGTCGTCCGCACGATAGATACGATCGTCCGTCGTGATCAAGACTGTGACGAGACTCTGTCTGCACTGCTGCGCGCATGTGTCCAGGTGGTTCGTGACCGGACGCCGGAGCGGAGGCTCGTGTCGGCGGGCGCCGCGGCAGGTAAGCGGACCGGCTCACTCGCCGGTCTCGGCTCGGGCTGATCCCGGCTATCGCGTGAAGGGCGCCTCTCCTCGCTGACTGGTGGAGGAGAGGCGCCTCTTCATGTCTCCCAGGATGGTTACGCCCGTGGCGGAACCACTGCACGTCGGCCGCTGCTCCGTCGCACGATGGACAGGCGGGAATTGGTCGCGCCGATAAGGAGTAAAGGCATGGGACAAGCTGCAGGCGCTGGTGGCGTGCTCCCTCGACGCCTCGAGATCAGAAAGCAGATCCGGATCGAGGCGTCTAGGGAACACGTCTTCGAAACCTTGCTGCGGGTGTCCGAATGGTGGCCGCACCGCTTGCGTTCCGGATCCGCTGTTTCCCTCGAGCCCTGGGTCGGTGGCCGGTTCATGGAGGACTGGGGTGGCGAGTCCGGTGCGCTGTACGGCTTCGTGACCTTTGTCGAGCGTCCGGCAGCTCTCGTCGTGTCCCGCCCGATGGGCATGCAGGGCGCCGCCGCCTCTTCCTGGACGATCGAGCTTGACGCGGAGGCGGCGGGAGCTACTGTCGTGCGGATCCATCACAGCTGGTGCGGCGAGGTCGACGCGGAGACTCGTCGCGCCTACGCGAGCGGGTGGGACGAGGGTCTAGCGGCGCTGCGGGAGGCATGCGCGAACCCGGCGAGGCCTGAGTCGCCGACGCTCCGTCCGGGCGGGCTCTCCCTCGGTTACACGATTTCGCCTCCACGGCTCCCTGACCCCTCTCAGCAGCCACGCACCGGCGCCGAGATACCCGCATAAGCCCTTCCGGGTAGGTCCGCGGGGACGCCGTACTGTGTCCTGTGATGGCGACCAATGCTGATCTTGTGGTCCTCGGTGCCGGCCCGGCCGGCCTGGCGGCTGCGTGGCAGGCGGCACGCCGCGGGGTGTCGGTCGTCCTCTTCGAACGAGCGCAGGCACTCGGCGGGATGGCGGCCAGCCTGGACGTCGCCGGTGTGCGGGTCGACCGTGGCAGCCACCGGCTGCACCCGACGACCCCCGTGAACGTCCTCGGTGACCTGCGTGTGCTTCTCGGCGACGATTTGCAGCTGAGACGCCGCAACGGCCGGCTGCGCATCGCCGATCGCTGGCTCGGATTCCCGCTGCGTCCGACCGAGCTCGCGGGTGCCCTGCCACCGGGGCTGATCGCGCGGGCCGGGGTAGAGGCGATTTTCACTCCGCTGTCGCGTGGAAGGCCGATCAGCTACGCGGACGCGCTGCGTCGCGGCCTCGGTCCAACGCTGTACGAAACCCTCTATGCGCCGTACGCCGTGAAGCTCTGGGGTCGGCATGGTGAGGAGATCGATGCCGAGCAGGCCAGGCGGCGGGTGTCAGCAGATACGCCGTGGAAGATCGCTTCGCGGATGCTTCGGCCGCGGCCAGATGGCGCCGGCCGGACGTTCTATTACCCGCGGCGAGGCTTCGGCCAGATCGTCGAGGCGTTCGCCGAGGCGGCGGTGAAGGCTGGCGCGGATATCAGGCTCGGGGCGCAGGTCGATGACCTCGCACCCGATTCGAACGGCGTCGACATCGGCATCGCGACACTATCGGCAGCCGGGCTGCCGGTCGGCTCCTCCCGAGTACGCGGTGGGCACGTCTTCTCGACTATTCCGCTTCCGGTCCTCGCAAGAATCTGCCGGCCAGGACCGCCGGCGATAGCGATCGAGTCGGCCAGCCACCTCCGGTTCCGGGCCATGGTGCTGGTGTACGTCGTTCACCGATCACGACCGTGGACCCCCTATGACGCTCATTACCTCCCGGACCTCAACACCCCAGTCACCCGCATCTCCGAGCCGGCCAACTATCGCGAGTCGTCCGCCGATCCCCGCGACCGGACGGTGCTGTGCTGCGAGATCCCATGCGCACTCGGGGATGCCATCTGGGAAAGCTCAGACGAGGACCTGCGCGCGATTGTGACCGAGACCTTGGCGCGCACCGGACTGCCGGCACTGACCTCCGAAGAGACGCACGTCGAACGGCTGCCACACGTCTATCCGGTGTACGAGGTCGGCTACCGCCGTCACCTGCGGGAAATCGATGCCTGGGCAGCCTCCGTCCCCCATGTGACCACGTTCGGACGACTTGGGCTCTTCGTGCACGACAACACCCACCACAGCATCGCGATGGCTTACGACGCGGTCGATGCCATCGCGGGAGGTCGTTTTGACGACGTTGCCTGGGCCGCCGCGCGGGCACGCTTCGAGACCCACGTGGTCGAGGACTAGCGATCCTCGGGCATCCGTAAAGGACCTCGTTGACGGGACGCTAGCTTTCCGCGAGCGTCCCATTCGTTTGCCGAGCGGCGGGGGACGGATCCGGTGCCGGGGCGTTCAGCTCCCGGTAGACCGCCGGGATGACCATGCGAAGGTACCGCCCGAGCCTCACAAATGACCTGCCGCTCTCCCTGAAGGAGTACCGGATCGGCACCTCGGCGTACACGAAACCCTTCGCAAGCAGGTCGAGCGTCAGCACTTGGGCGTAGTTGTAGTCGTGGATGACCTCGGCTGCGTCGGCCGCCGCAGGGGAGAAGGCACGGTAGCCACTTTGGCCGTCGGTGATTGGCTGCCGGGTGAGCCAGCGCATCCATCCAGTGAGAAGCCGGTTGCCCAGGCGCCGGTGTGGCAGCATGCGCTCGATCCGTCCGATGAAGCGCGAGCCGACCACATAGTCGGCGGTGCCGGCCAGCACGGGACCGGCGACCGCGTCGATGTCCTCCGGAAAGTACTCGCCGTCGGCGTCGAGGTAGACGACGGCCGCCGGTTCATAGGTCGTTGCAGCCGCGAGGCCCCGCCTGACCGCCGCGCCGAGCCCGAGATTGGCTGGCTGGGTGATGACGTGCGCGCCTGCATCGGCGGCGATCGCTGCCGACTGGTCCGTCGAGCCGTCGTCGACAACCACGGTGACCAGTGGCCTGCCTGCGACGGTCCGTGGCAGGCGCCGGACGACCGAGCCGATCGTCGCTTCCTCGTTGTGGGCCGGGATGAAGGCGACGACCGGCCGGTCAGCGGCTATCTGCTTCGCGGCCGGCCGGGCCGGGCACGCACGGGGCATCCGCAGCCGGCCGAGGTACGAGGGTGCCGGTGCCACGACAGCGACGGCACCGGCGACGAGCGCGTACACCGTCTTTGTCGCATGCGTGGTCAGGGCGATCGCGAAGGCCGGGCCGGCCGGAACCCCGAGAACGACGAGGGCTGCCGTCGCTGCCGCCTCGTAGGACCCGAAGCCACCAGGGGTGAGGGCGAGGCTCTGAGCGGCGATCGTCACTGCGGTGACCGCCACCGCCTCCGTCAGCGTCAGCGCATGGCGGGCCTGCCTGGCGATCTGCCAGATCACCGCGGCCTCGAGCGCCCAGGCCAGCAGCGTCGCGCCCAGGGCCGCGGGCGGCGGAGGCTTGATCGTCTCGCCTGCTCGGCGCAGTCTGGCCGACCAGATGGTGCCGCCGATCGTGAGCCCGACGAGGGCAGCTCCCATCGGCCAGAGCCACTGGCCGACCAGGTCGACTGCGACAGCCGGTGCAATGACGACCGCGAGCGAGACCACGGCGGCGAGGTCGGCGGCGCGCAATGTGACCGCGGATGCCACCACTGGCCGGAGGGCCAACGGTGTCCGCCGCAGGACGCTGGTGACCCGGAGCGGCTCGCCCAGGCGGAGGGGCAGCACATGATTACCGAGCAGGCTCACGTGCAGCGCGGCCCAGGACTGACCTAACGGCAGCCCGGGCAGCGCGCGGCGCCAGGCCCACGCCCGCAGCAGGAAGGCCGTCGCATAGCAGGCGAGCGCCAGGGAGAGCCCCACTGGATCCGCAAGGACAGCGCTGGCTGTGCTGGCCAGCGCCGATCCGTCGGTGACCTGGATGAGGTAGCCTCCGGTCGCACCGAGGAGAGCCAGGCCGACGACCAGCCGTACGGTCCGTCGCGGGAGTCGATGCATGCCCGCATGGCGACGGGTTTCCGACGTCACGGGCATCCGCTGATCTCCATCACTAGTGTCGCGTGTCCAAAGTCTCTTTGCGTCTGCCTGGTCCCGCCGGCGCCGGGCCGCGTTCTCGCTGCGGCCTTGCCATGCATCCAGCGGTCCTCAGGCATCCGTCAAAGGACCCCGGACACGCGACACTAGACCGGTCGCTAAGGTGAGGCTAACCTGACACGACTTAGGGCAACCTAACCTACGGCGAGGAGGACGCGTGACCGCGGTCGTGACCGGAGCCGCCGGCTTCATCGGCCGCACCCTCGTCAGTGCTCTGCACACCGCGGGCGAACGAGTGATCGGCATCGATCGCGAGCCGCAGGCCGCACAGCCTGGTGTTCACGCGATCACTGCCGACCTTCTCGGCGGTGATCCAGCCGTCCTGGCCGCGTTGGCTGAGGCGGATGCTGTCTTCCATCTCGCCGGCTGTCCGGGCGTCCGGGACGAGACGCCGGGAATTGCCGTGCGGCGCTACCGCGACAACGTGCTCGCGACCGCGTTCGTCACGGCCGCG
>JBKPTD010000040.1:0-19667 GCA_046735375.1 Actinomycetota bacterium
ATCGTAAGGGAGCTCAACTGATCGACTCGGCCGCGGAGCCGATCAGGAAGCCAAACAGCGGCTGGGCCTGTCGGCGGCTTGCCTGCACGACCGCCGGGGCCGAGCAACACGATTCGCAGGCTGCGCCCGGAGAAGTCTTGCTTCGATGCCGAAGGACGCGGGTTCGATTCCCGCCACCTCCACTGCGTAATTCCTCAAGACATAGGAACAGAGCGAGCCCACGTTAGGGGCGGTCTGTTTCTGTGGGCGCCCGCCGGGAGCTCGGGACACGGGCGAGAGGTCGCCTCATCGGCGGGGTACAACAGACTGGACGCCCAGGTGTGCCTCCATGCTCTGTCGCTTGCGCCGCTGCGGACCTCTCGCCGTTACGAATGATCGCGCTCGGTGCGGGTCAGGTCGCGTCCAGCGGCGTCTCGTCCGGCGGTAATCACGACGTTGCCACCAGCCACCGGGCCAGCGTCCCGCACGGCGAAGCCGCCGGATGGGGGTTGCTGCGACAGGTCTTCGAGCATCGCCGCGAGGCGACTGACGAAGTCGGCATCTCCCCCGATCACCTCTTCGAGCGCCATCTCGAGCCGACCCTGCCGGCGGGCATCGTCGGGCTGAGCCTCGAGGTCGTTCAGCGTTCGCTCGGCGCGGCGATCGCCAACAAGTCGTTCCCGGACGGCGTTGTAGAGGTGGTCGAGCCGGTCATCGACTACCGCGTCGATGTCTCGCCCGGCCCGGCTCGTGAGACGGGCAGCCTTGCTGGCGATGTAGCGAACCAGGGCTCCGACGGCGAGCGCGGCCAGGGTGGCAGGATCCACTGTTTACCCGTCCCTCCGGGTGACGATGCGGTCTCGGGGGATAAGCAGTCCCGCCACCACCAGCACCAGCCCGGTGAACATGAGCAGGGCACCTAACGGAAGCCACGGCAGCGGGGACGGTAGGTTCGACGGCGGATCGCTCGAGGGATCGGTCACCGCATCGAAGATCTTGTTATTCCAGGTAATGACGAAGTAGCCGAAAGCCCGAAGCCCGCGAGGAACAGCACACATCCCAGTCGGATGCAGTTCTTGGCTGAACTTCGCATCCTCGTCTGGAGCTTGAACCCCTCGTGGATGATGAGGTCTCGGCCGGCCGCGTCCCGACCACCGCTAATGGCGACATCGCCACCGGCGACGGGGCCGGCATTCGCAACGAACTCGCGAGCCGGTGGGACAGCGGGCGTCCCAACCGGCGGCGTCGACGGACCCGCCCACCTGGGAGAGTCCGGTGGTGGCGGCCTTGACACAACCGTTGGCTCGTCAGCGGCGACGCTCACTGTGGTCCGGCCAACGCGGAACTCCGACGGGACGCCAGCCAGACCGGTGCCATCAACCGCTCGCCGTGAACGAAGGTACCGTTGGTCGATCGAAGATCAGCCAGCCACACGCCTCCATCGGCGATGTCAAGCCGAGCATGTTGCATAGAGACATGGGGATCGTCGATCACCAGGTCACAGGTGCCCGCTCGCCCGAGGACAAGTGGTCCCGCACCGACCTGTACCGACTGCGGCGCCCCCTCGCGGCGCGGAGACGGTGACCCACATGGCTCCCCCTGCTCTCGTGCCAAGTGTGAATCGGTCACGCCAGCCAGGCAACCGTCGGCGTTCAGACGGCAACATCCAACGCATAGCAGAGTGGAGGATGAAGATCAATTAGCTCCTGCCGAGCGAGCGCCCTTGCTGGCGTTTTGAGGCTGCTTAGTGAGGAACAACCCTCAAACCACATCGTCTGCGTCCCGCGGCCCGGCGCCTAGGCCGCGACGCTGTCACGGCTCCGACATGATCCTGAGACCCATGCGCAACCCCGAATACGATTTACTGGCAGAGCCTCCGCGCCTGGTTTCAGACGAGGCACGGCGGGGACGGGGGACCTTCGTCTGGGGTATGAGCCGCCGTCCTCGCGGTCGCGACTCGTACGGGTGCGTAGGGATGTCGTGGCTGCTGTCGATGTCGTCCGATTCGCGACGACGCATGCCGCGGTTCTTGGGCGAACTCGCCACCTGACTCGGCGCTGGGAGCGCACCTACGTCGGCGGGCTGATCGTTGTGGACGCCAGCGCCGCGTGCGCCGCTGGGGTCCTCGCCTATGCCGAGCGATTCCTGCAGACCGGCATGCACACCTCATACGTCTGGCTGAGCGCGTTGCTGCCCACGTTATGGGTGGCAAGTGTCGGCGCCAACCGGGCATACGAGTCGCGCTATCTCGGTGTCGGATCGGAGGAGTTCCGCCGTGTCATGACGGCGGCCGTGTGGCTCGTCGCCGCCGTCGGCACCTTCTCCTGGGCCACCAAGGCGGAGCTGGCTCGCGGTTACGTGCTCATCGCCCTCCCCGCGACAGCGTTCTTCACCATGCTCGGGAGGTACGCCGCCCGCAAGAGGCTGCACCACCTGCGAGCCGAGGGCCGATGTGTCCAGCGCGTCGTCGTCGTCGGCGAGCCCGAGGCGAGCGCGACCCTCGTCGGGCGTTTGCGCCACGAGCGCTACCACGGGCTGGCGGTCGTCGCTGCATGCTTGCCCGATGGCGCCAGCACTGAGGCTCTTGACCGCATCGGCGTCCCGGTCGCCGGCACCTTCGACAGCATCGTGCCCGCGGTGCGGCGTCTGCGGGCAGACACGGTCGCGGTTCTCGCGTGCCCACAGATGTACGGGCCGGCGCTTCGACGGCTGAGCTGGAGTCTCGAAAGATACGGCACAGACATCCTGGTCGCGCCCACTCTGGTCGAGGTGGCCGGTCCCCGGATCGCCATCCGTCCGATCGCCGGACTGCCGCTCATGCATGTCGACCATCCTGAGCTGACCGGCGGGCGCCGCCTCGCGAAGGAGCTTTTCGACCGTTGCACTGCCGCGGCGCTGCTGCTGGTGCTTGCTCCCTTCCTCCTGATCATTGCTGGCCTCCTCAAGATCACCAACGGTGGTCCCGTCATCTTTCAGCAGCGGCGGATCGGGCGGAACGGGGAACCGTTCACCATCGTCAAGTTCCGGACGATGGTGCGAGACGCGGAGCGCCTCCGGGCGGACGTGATCCATCTCAACGAGCACGATGCGGGTCCGCTGTTCAAGATCAGAGATGATCCCAGGGTCACCCGGCTCGGCGGGTGGCTCCGGCGTTATTCGATCGACGAGCTGCCTCAGCTGATCAACGTCGTCATTGGCGACATGTCGCTGGTCGGTCCGCGTCCACCACTGCAGAGAGAGGTGAAGGAGTACGGTCTCGATGCGCGGCGGCGTCTGGTGGTGAAGCCAGGGCTCACCGGCCTCTGGCAGATCAGTGGCCGATCGGATCTCGATTGGGAGGAGTCG
The DNA here is from genome assembly GCA_046735375.1 of Actinomycetota bacterium. Taxonomy (GTDB): domain Bacteria; phylum Actinomycetota; class Actinomycetes; order JAKEEW01; family JAKEEW01; genus DASYTV01. The sequence continues at coordinate 3,325 of JBKPTD010000040.1, forward strand.
GTACGGCTCGATCTCCGCTATGTCGAGAACTGGTCGCTGGCCTTCGACGCGCTGATCCTGTGGAAGACCATCTTCGTCGTCATCCGCGGTGCAGGCGCCTACTGACAGCGGCGTCGGTCAGTCGGCTTGTGAGCGGCCGCTCCCCGACTGATCCGCAAGGTGACCGAGGTGGCGGAGGCGCTCCACTATTGGTTCCACTGCCTGCTGCGCAGTGCCATGTGTCGTGTCGACGGCGAGATCCGCGTCTGTCGGCTCCTCGTAGGGATCCGACACACCGGTGAACCCCGGTACCAGCCCGGCTCGTGCCCTCGCGTAATGACCCTTCCGGTCACGCTGCTCGCAGATCTCGAGCGGTGTAGCCACGTGGACGAGGAGGAAGTCGCCGCCCGTCGCCTCCACCCTCGCCCGCACCTCTGCACGAGTGGTGGCGTACGGCGCGATGTGGGCGCAGATGGCGATCCCCCCGTGCCTCGTGATCTCGGCGGCCACGTAGCCGACACGACGGATATTGAGATCCCGGTCATCGCGAGAGAACGTCAGTCCGCTTGAGAGCAGCTGCCTCACCTCATCGCCATCAAGCAGGGAGACGGTCTTTCCTTCGACCTCGGCCAGTCGATCGCGCAACGCGCGCGCCAGCGTGGACTTTCCGGATCCGGAGAGCCCAGTGAAGAAGATGGTGACGCCGGCGCGGCCGCTGTCGAGGACAGCGGCCACCGAGCGCGGTGTCGGCGCACTGGCAAGAGGGTTGGCGGTAACCAGGACTGCCTGCAGGTCGCCAGAGGCCGGGGCAGCGCTCGCGGCGGCCGGCGAAACGAGCACGTGGCTGGCGCCGTACGCAGCCGCCACGAGGGCCGCTGCGTGCTCATCGGCAACGTTCTTGGCCGGAGGCAGGCCCACCGCAACCACGAGCGGTTCCGCGGGTAGCTCGGCCGCCGCCGCAGTCGCCGACCGGCCGCGGCGCACCGCCGCGCCGTAGTCACCGCCGACCAACGGCAATAGGAGCAGCCGCGCGTCCAGGCGCTGCGTGAGCTGCCGGACCATTGCGATCCGCGGTCCGTCCAGCGGCGCGGATAGCGGAACCGCGAGGACCGACCGGCTGGCCTTGGCAGGCAGGTCGGGCGTTTCGGCGCTGACCGGCCGCTGCAAGGCCCGCCGTACGTCCTTGGGCTGACGCCGGAGGGCACGAAACGGACCGTGTATCGGCTGGCGAAGGGCGAGCACAGGTCCGGCGAGACAACCGATGCGCTGGTCCGCCGCCAGCCAGCGCTCAGTCACCCCGAGGACCGCGAGCGGCGCTGCCTCCGTGTCCTGAAGCACCACCTCGCTGCCGGGGCCGATGTCCGCGATGGTGTCCGAGGGCCTGGCGAGGCTGACCGAGTGCGGTGCATAGGTCCCGTCCGCCAGCCGCGGGACGGGCCGGCTGACCGCGAGCGTGTCCTTCTCGTTGAGGTATCTGGACCCCTGCGGAAGGACCCCATCCAGAAGCAACTCGAGGTCGTCCACCTCGGCCGCCGAGAGGGCGAGCGCAGGCCTGCCGTCAAGGTCCTCCGGCACCCCCACGTCCTCGGGTTGATCGTCGTTCACTCGCGTCCAATCCGCCGCGGCACACCACAGCCTGGCTGCGTCAGATTCTCACACCGCCTGACCAGCATCCCTCCCTCGGCCGAGCCGGCCGCTTTTCAGGTCAATTCCCGACCACCGCATTGACGTGGCAGGATCAACGGCCAACCATCGATGCAGGTCGGGTGCCGTATACCGCACAGGGCACCGATCGGTTCCGGGCAGGGCTGGAGGGCCTATGCGCGTCGTGACTATTTCCGCGGCTTACGGCGCGGGTGGCAGCGTCGTCGGCCCTGCGGTCGCCGAGCGACTCGGTGTCCCGTTCATGGACCGGGCCATCCCAGAGGCTGTGGCGACCGAGATCGGCTGCTCCCTTGACGCTGCCCTGGCGCACGACGGGCGCGCGGAGCCGGGCCTCGGGCGGCTCTTCGCCGCGACTGCGCGCGTGCCCAACATCGCGCTCGGCGGACTCGAGAGCTATTTGCCGCCGCAGGACATCGTGGCGGAGGAAGAGTTCGTCCGGCGTACCGAGGAGGTCATTCATCAGGTCGCGGGCAGAACCGGCGGGGTGATCCTCGGCAGAGCCGGTGCGATCGTCCTCGCTGAGCACCCAGACGCCCTGCATGTCCGGTTGACTGGTCCCGAGGACGCGCGGGTGGCGCAGGCGATGCGATTGCACGGCAGGGACGCGGAGTCCGCGCGCAATCGGCTGCGGGAGAACGATCGTGCCAGGGCCGCCTACGTGAAGCACTTCTATCGCGCGGACGCCGCCGACCCGAAGCACTATCACCTTGTCGTCGACAGCACGTCGATTCCGCTCGATACCGTGGCCGAGATGGTTGTCGCGGCGGCCCAGGCCTCCCACCACGGAGTCGGTACGCGCGGGTAGGACGCGTGCCATGGCACCATCGGGCCATGTCAACGCCGAGCGTCTCCTATTCGATCACTGTGCGCCTCGAGGCCCCGGCGCACGGGACGGCGGTGAGCCACCTCACCCATGCTGTCGAGTCCGCCGGTGGCGTGGTCACCGCTCTGGACGTCACCAAATCCGAGCCAGAGCGGTTGCGGATCGACGTCACGTGCCAGGCGATCGACACAGCGCATGCTGATCGGCTGGTCGAGGTCTTGCGCTCGCTTGATGGCGTGCTTGTTCACAAGGTCAGCGACCGCATATTCCTCGTCCACCTCGGCGGCAAGATCGAGATGCAGTCAAAGGTGCCGATCCGCAATCGCGACGACCTGTCGATGGTCTACACACCGGGCGTAGCGCGGGTCAGCCAGGCGATCGCGGCGAACCCAGCGGACGCCCGCCGGCTGACCATCAAGCGAAATGCCGTCGCGGTGGTGACTGACGGTTCCGCCGTCCTTGGACTCGGCAATCTGGGACCGGCCGCGGCGCTCCCGGTCATGGAGGGCAAGGCAGCACTCTTCAAACGGTTCGCGGGCATCGATGCTTGGCCCGTCTGCCTGGATACCCAGGACGTCGACGAGATTGTCAGAACGGTCCAGCTCATCGCTCCGGGTTTTGCCGGCATCAATCTCGAGGACATCTCGGCACCGCGCTGCTTCGAGGTCGAACGGCGGCTTCGCGCACTGCTCGACATCCCGGTCTTCCACGACGACCAGCACGGCACGGCGATCGTGGTCCTCGCCGCGCTCACCAATGCATTGCGTGTTGTCCGGAAGGATCTCGGCGACGTGAGAATCGTCCAGGCGGGGGCGGGCGCGGCAGGAACGGCGATCCTGCAGCTGCTCATCGCGGCAGGAGCGAAACACCTGGTCGTCGCCGACCATCTCGGCGTCGTCCACGGCGGCCGTCCCGGCCTCGATAAGTCACTTCAGTGGATTGCGGAGCACACGAACGCGGCGGCGATCAGCGGTGATCTTCGTACCGCACTCGCTGGCGCGGACGTCTTCGTTGGTGTCTCGGCGCCCAACATCCTCACCGCCGACGACATCGCCACCATGGGGCCGGACGCGATCGTGTTCGCACTGGCCAACCCGGTTCCCGAGATCGATCCTGAGGCGGCCGCCGCTCATGCGGCTGTCGTCGCCACCGGTCGCAGCGATTTCCCGAATCAGATCAACAATGTGCTTGCGTTCCCCGGTGTCTTCCGAGGACTGCTGGACGCTCAGAGCCACCAGATCTCGGTCGCTGTGCTGCTCGCTGCGGCGCGTGCTCTCGCGGGTGTGGTTGGTGACGACGAACTCAACGCGAACTACATCGTGCCCAGCGTGTTCAACGCCGACCTCGCCCCCAACGTGGCCGCGGCGGTCCGGGACGCCTGCCTCAACAGTGGTGGCCCGTAGCGCGTCCACGCGGAGAAGGAGCGAAATCCTCCGTCTGGTGCCTGGGCGAGCAGCTGGCAAGCGGCAATCATGGGGTCATGAGCACACAGCTCACGGGTCGACTCCTTGTCGCGACGCCGGTGCTGACCGACCCCAACTTCGCCCGTGCGGTTGTGCTGGTCCTCGACCATGACGAGGACGGCACGCTCGGGGTGGTGGTCAACCGTCCGACCGGTGTCGACGTCACGGCCGTGCTCCCGCCGTGGTCGGATCTGACCTCCACGCCTCAGGTGGTGTTCCATGGTGGACCCGTCGCCCTCGACAATGCGCTTGGTCTGGCAGCGGTGACAGCAGGCCATGGCGACGCGGAGGCGGACGAGGAGCCGCTGGGCTGGCGGCGCGTACACCAGCGGATCGGCCTGGTCGACCTGGATGCGCCGCCGGAGATCCTCGCCGCCGAGCTGTCGGCCATGCGGATCTTCGCTGGCTACGCGGGCTGGGGCCCTGGCCAGGTCGAGGACGAGATCGCCGAGGGCGCCTGGTACGTCGTCGACTCCGAGCCCGCCGACGCATTCAGCGAGAACCCTTCCGATCTCTGGCCGCGGGTTCTCCGCAGGCAGACCGGCGACCTGGCCTTTGTCGCGACATTTCCGGACGACCCCTCGATGAACTGATGGGGGAGCCCTTGGAGCCCCCGAATACACTCGACCTCATGTCCACTCCACTGGAGAGCCCGCAGACCGACCGGCGCCCCGGAACCCTCACCGAGGAACGCGTCCAGCCGTCTTTCGGAGACGGCGATCACGAGCGGTTCGCCCACTACGTGGTGAAGGACAAGCTCACGGACGCCATCGTCAATGGGACTCCGGTGATCGCCCTCTGCGGGAAGGTGTGGGTGCCCAGCCGCGACCCCCAGCGCTTCCCCGTGTGCCCAGAGTGCAAAGAGATCTACGCGCAGATCCCGCACGGCGGCGGCGAGGACGGGAACTCCTAAGCCTCGCGGTTGCGGCTCGAGCCACACTTCGGTCCCTGGTGCATCGTGCGCCGCCTTAAATGCCCGTCTTCGCGCGTCTTCTGCGGCGCGGAGTGCGGCTTAGGGGCGCGGAGTGAGGCCTGGCCGCGCAGAGTGAGATTTGGCGGCGCGAGGGTGCTCCGGTTGCTGCGCGGCGCGACGTAGCCCAGACCTGATTTGGCGAAACCGCGCTGAGATGATCTCCCGAGGGATCTATCCCATGGACCTGTGATCCAGTACGTTTGCTCGCCAAACCCGCCCTAACCGGAACAGGGGGCACGTGTGAGCAAGAAATTCACGGCCAGTGACATCGTGATCCTGGCCTCCGCTATCGTCCTCTTAATCGCTTCGTTCCTCACGTGGATCGACTACGGCTCGCCGAGCTTCGGTCCCATTCCACAGCAGCTGATCCAGCAGCTCGGGTTCAGCATTCCCCGCGGCACCGAGAACGCCTGGGACCACTTCCCCGGCTTCGTCTATCCGCTCATCGCGGGCGTCATCGCGGGGGTCCAGGTCGTCATGGAGAAGGTGCGCCCACAGATGCCCAGTAATGTGGGCGGGTTCAGCTGGACCCAGATCCACTTGCTCCTGGGGATCTGGGCTCTTCTCTCGGTGATTGCTGTTGCCTTCGAGGACTTCGGCTATGGCGACAAAGGAATAGGCCTGTGGCTCACCCTCATCGCGGCCGCCGGGCTCCTCGTCGGCGCGATCCTGCGGTCACGTGAGCCGGCAAGGGCCACGACTGAGCCGTCCGCTGCATAGCGGCGGGGTCTGCCGGTAGCGAGGAACGCTGAGCAAGGCGCGCCCGGCTGCCGGGGTCAATCTCGATCGGCGGCGGGGCGAGGCTTGCTCGGCGCCCTCCCATGCTGGCGGCTGCACAGTCGCTGGCCTGGAGTGGCCGCGCGTTTCGGTGACCCGCCAGTCGGCGCGGGCTGCGGACCTGGCTATCCGCCGAAGCGCTGGCGCCGTAGATTGCCGCTGTGGCAGCCGAGACTTCACAAACGCTGGACCGGGGGCTTCGCGTCCTCGGCCTGCTGGCCGACGTGCCAGGCGGCCTGACGGTCACTGAGGTGGCGAGCCGTCTCGGGGTGAATCGGAGTGTGGTTTATCGATTGCTTGCCACCCTCGAGGAGCACGGTCTCGTCCGACGGGATGGGGACGGCCGAGCGCGGCTCGGCCTCGGCCTGCTCCAGCTTTCTCAGCGTGTTCACCCCCTCCTGCGCGACGCGGCGGCCCCGTCACTGCGCCGCCTCGCCGAAGAGGTCGGCGCGACCGCTCACCTCACGATTGCCGACGGTCGCGACGCACTAGCGGTCGCGGTCGTCGAGCCCTCCTGGACCGACTACCACGTCGCCTACCGGGTCGGGTCAAGACATCCGCTCGAGCGCGGCGCCGGCGGGCGGGCGATCCTCGCGCATCGCCGGGGGGATGCCTTGGATCCGCCGTATGTCTTCAGCGAAGGCGAGTTGCAGGTTGGCGCGCACGGGATCGCGGCGCCAGTGGTAGGCGTGCCAGCAATCGAGGCCAGTGTCGGTGTCGTCGCGCTCCTTGAGCTCGATGCGCGAAAGGTTGGCCCGCGCGTCGTCCGTGCCGCAGCCGAAGTCGCTGCTGTCCTCCAGTGAGCCGCTGACCCCGCCGAGGAGTCAGGCGGAGCCGAAAAGGCGGCGAACCGTCGCCATCGTCACCAGTCCATTCGCGATGGCGAACTCGACGAGCTGCTCCTTGCGCGCCGTCCGGCGCGGCGCGCCGGAACGCTCCCGCGCCATGGCCTGCTTGGCCTGCTCCGGTGTCGCCGACCTGGCCTGGTCGGCGGTCCATGGTTTCTCGCCGATCGGAAGCTTGCTGCGTACGTCGTCCAGCCGCCGATCGACCCAGTCACCGTCGCGTTCGTCGGCGATCAGGCCGTACTCGTACAGCCGCTCGGCGATCTGCGTCGACGTGGGGATCCAGGGGCTCTGCGGGTTGCGTAGCGTGGGCTCGCACAATGCGACCAGGCAGCGGAAGTAGGCGGTCTCCTCATTGAGGCCGAAGGCCGACATCGTGGGCTCGCCCGCCATCGTGCGATCATGTACGGAGCCGTCCTCCTGCTCGACGTCCCCGATCTCGATCTCGAAGTAGTCCGACACACCGGCGAAGGTCACCCGAGCGATGCCGGAGGTGACGAGGTAGGCCTGTCCTGGCCGCAGACTGATGGACGTGGGCTCGGTGCCCATTCGGACAAAGATCGGATTCGAGCCGGTATTGGTGATGAGCACCCCGTATGGCGTCGTTTCCAGCACGCCGGCGCGCCGGCTTACCCGCGGCGATCCACTCACGGACAGGTCGACCGTATGCCCGGGCGCCTCACGTCCGAAGGAGAGCGATGACTGGTCGTGAAGCTCGACGGGCTGCTGTCCAGGCAGCACAACCCGTCCACGCAGGTCCGTCACGCACCCTCCTTCGCAGCGCAGGGGCCGTCACAGCCGATCGATCGCATCGCTTATCCGGTTAACCACATGGTCGAGCACATCCTGCGGGGGGTCGCCGGCGAGGCCGGATCCGACCAGCAGGGCGATACTCAGGGCGATCACCAGTGCCAGAACGACGACGAAGAAGCAGCCGAGCGCGTTGCGCCCGGGTGACGGCCGTTCGTAGGTCTCGTAGCCGTATCCAGGCGCGGCGGACCGTGCAGGCTCGTGCTCGAGCTGCTCAACCCGGCGCGCGAGGGCGTATTGCTCCCGCGCCAGCCGATCGCGTTCCCTGCTCAGCTCATCGCGCTGCCTGATGGCAGTGGTCACCTCGGCAGAGAGCCGCTTGATCTGCTCGGTGGGCGCCGATCTGTCCATGATCTCGGTGCTTGGCCCGATCGCGGCGAGCCGGCCAACCTCCTGCTGGAGCTCATCGCGCTCCGCAGCGGCTCGCGCGGCTCCCCGCTGCGCGTCCCTGACCTGCTGAGCGAGCGCCGGGACTGCGGTCTCGTGCAGGTGCTTGATCGCTTCAAGCAGGGCACCGTCCGGCTCGGCGAAGGTTCCTTGAACTCGTCCCCCGGGGCGGGTCAGGTAGAGGGCGAGCGCGCGCGTCTCCTCCGATCGCAATCCCGGATCAGGGCTGAGCACGGCGACCAGCCGCGGCGCGCCGGGGAGCCAAGGAACGCCCACGTAATCCTCTGGGACGGCGAGTTCCGCCAGCCTGCGGCGCAGCTCGGCCGCTGTGGTTACGGACCGGTCCTCGGGCCCGTGCGCCAGGCAGTCTGCGAAGAGCTGGCGCCAGCCGGAGGAGACTCTGTCGTCCACCGAATAGCGCGCCTGGCACACCAGTTCGTACTGCTGCGGTGGCGTAACGCCGGCGGTGATGTGCCGGCCGGTGAGCATCCGGTGCATGCTCACGGCGAGCGCCCATACGTCGCTGGACTGGTTCGGCATCCAGTCAGGCGACGGTTGCCGGCTACCTCCCGCTCCCCGCGCTCCTGCGGCCCCATTGGTCGCCTGGCCTTGATCGAGGTCTTGGTCAGCGGTCGCTCGCACCTGGTCCGGGCTGGTGATCTTGCCCTCGCCATTGGGCGCGCGTCGTACGGTGGGCTCCTCCGCGACCTCCGCCGCCCGTTCGCAGGACTCTGGCGGGAGGTAGGCCAGCGTCCTGGCTAGCAGGGAGCTGGTCGCCTCTCGGTCGTCGGCGGGCACAGAGACCCCGAAGTCGGCGATCTTGAAGGCGCTGCCGACCCGAAGCATGTTGGTCGGCTTGATGTCACCGTGCACGACCCGACGTGCGTGTATGTGTTCTAGCCCCGCTGCGATCTGCTCGAAGATGCCAGCCCACGCCTGCTCGCCGGGTCGCATCCGGCGGGCGAAGCCGTAGAGGTCCTCCGCGCCGAGTTCGAGGATCAGCCCCAGTGATCCAGCGCTTGCAGGATCGCCACTGGTCGCAGGAGCGCGGAAGCGGAAGCTCGTGATCAGCCCGAGAACGTTCTCGTGGCCTTCGACCTCGGCGATTCGTTCGGCCTCGTCACGGACCTGGGTGATCTCATCGTCCGTTCCCCGCAGACACTTGAGCGCTCGGTCCTCGGCGCCGTGAGCTTCCTGCGTTTCTGGTGTAGCGGGACGGACCGCATAAACCGAGGAGAAGCCGCCCTCAGCGATGTGCCGGAGGACCTCCCAGCTGTTGGCGCCCTCGCCGACGACCTCTCCTACTGCCAGCGAGACGGTCCGCACCGGCGCGTCCGGCGTCGACGTCACGCGGTGCTCCTTCCAAGATCCAACCGCTTACGTGTGCTGGCCTCGCCACCTTAACCGGATCGGCTGTTGCGGATCACCCCTTCGGTCGGCTCCCAGGTTGATTCGTTCCCACAACGCTGACGGATCCCTCCCGGATGCCCGTCGGAGGGGGGATTCCCCCGTTCTCGATCATCTTTCTCGATCGCACGCTTGGACCCAGATCGATGACCGTGCGGTTCCCGCTACGAGCTCTGTGAGGATCCGATGACCGAGTGGGTGGACATCTTCCCGGCGTACCGCGACAACCTGGTGCGCTTTGCCCAGACATACGCGCACCGCGCGTGCGAGGCTGAGGATGTCGTACAAGACGTGTTCACGCGGCTGCTCCGTCCGGGCGGCGCTGCGGTCCCCGAGCGGCCCGGCGCATATCTGCGCCGTGCCGTGGCGAATGAATGTGTGAGCCACTGGCGACGCCGCCAGCGGGAGCGGCTGACCGCCGACATTCCCGACTGGTCGTCCATTCCGGACTCAGCGGATGCGAGTGTGGACAGGATCGTGGTGCGCGACGCTGTCGCGAAGCTGCCGCTGCGCATGCGCCAAGTGGTGGCGCTCAGCTTCCTCGAAGGCATGAGCGACGCCGACGTGGCGCAGGCACTCGGGATCACTTCTGTCACGGTGCGAACGACGCGGGCGCGTGCAATGCGTCATCTGGCCCTGCTGCTTGCTGATCTTCGTCCGAACCGCCGTCCACAGCTGGCCTCCGCGCTTGCCGACCCAGCGGGGCCGGCCTCGATCGTGGCGACAGCCGTGAGCTCGGACTCCCTTCCTGCTGCCGCGTAGAGCGCCCGTCAGCAGTGTCCCGAACCAGAAATTCGGTGCAGAGATTCGTGGCCGGGTGGATGCATCGCAAGGCCGAGGAGAAGGCCGCTAGCAGCGCTAACGGCGACGACGAGAACGCAGCGAGGCGCCGCCCGGGCGCGGAGATGTGCGGCGAATTTCTGGCGAGGGACACTAGCCAGGGGCCGATGCCTGGGCCACCAGGGGCAGGACGCGGTACCGGATCTGGGTGGCGAGCGCGATCACCGTCGAGGTCCTCACGATGCCGTCATATGCCACGATGCGGTCGATCACTCGCTGCAGATCGGCATTGGATCTGGCGACGATCCTGCACATGAGGTCGGCGGCGCCAGTGATCGTGTAGGCCTCGAGCACCTCAGGAATCCCGGCCAGGTGCTCGGCCACCGCGTCGTGCCCGCCCTTCTGCCTGATTTCCAGGGTGGCGAAGCCCATGACTCCGTAGCCAAGGGCGGCGGGGTCCACATCCGGCCCGAACCCGGTAATCACCCCACGGGTCTGCAACCGGTCGAGTCGTGCCTGCGCGGTGCCGCGGGCGACGCCGAGCCGCCGCGATGCCTCGAGCACGCCGATCCGTGGCTCGGCGGCGAGCAGAAGGACGAGTCGCGCGTCGAGCGCATCTATCGGGGCCGACCTCTCCGTGTCCACGTGTTGTCGCCTCCTAGTGATCGCACCCGTAAGTACTCCGCGGCATCTGAGTGGCCCGACCACTGTGGTCGCGCCCCCGTAGTCAGTGTGTAGGTCGCGAGCCGCTGGGAACGTCGCTTCTCATACATCTTGTACTGCCAGAAGCGGGTCGTTTGCGCATCATGTATGGCAGCGGCAATGTTCGATCGAACAGCGCGTCGAGCGAGCCGCCAAGGGAGGCCCAGTCGTGAGCGATCAGGAGACCGGCACCCGAAGGGCGCCCGCGAGCAAGGTCGACGACCTCATTGGTGCCGTTGCGCACGACATCACGGCGGACCCTTTCCCCGTCAAAGGGGTCGATTTCGTCCACTTCCTTGTCGGTAACGCCAAGCAGGCTGCGCACTACTACTCGAACGTCTTCGGGATGACGTGCACCGCCTATCGGGGTCCCGAGCAGGGCTTCCGCGATTACGCCGAGTACGTGCTCGAGTCGGGCAGCGCGCGGTTCGTGGTCAGCGGTGAGGTACGGGCGGGCACCACGATCGGCCGGCATGTCGCTGCGCACGGAGACGGCGTCTGGGACATCGCACTCGAGGTCCCTGACACCTACGCGGCCTATGCGTACGCGATCGAGCATGGCGCCGAGGGGCTCGTCGAGCCGACGGTTATCGAGGACCAGCACGGCAAAGTCGTCACCGCCTCCATCCAGGCATACGGCGAGACCCGGCATTCGCTCATCGATCGAGCCGGCTATCACGGGCCATTCCTGCCCGGATTCGTGGCCCGCGAGCCGATCGTCGACCGCGGCCCGTTGATCAAATCAGGCGCCCAGCCGAAGCGGTTCTTCCAGGCCGTCGACCACGTGGTCGGCAACGTGGAACTTGGCCGGATGGACGAATGGGTGGACTTCTACCACCGCGTCATGGGCTTCACGAACATGGCGGAGTTCATCGGCGACGACATCGCGACCGACTATTCTGCCTTGATGTCGAAGGTCGTCGCGAACGGCACCCGAAAGGTCAAGTTCCCGCTCAACGAGCCGGCGGCGGGCAAGCGGAAGTCGCAGATCGACGAATACCTCGAGTTTTACGGCGGCCCTGGTGTCCAGCACATCGCGCTGGCGACGAACGACATCATCGCCAGTGTCTCCGCGATGCGAGCGGCCGGCTTGGACTTCCTCGCGACGCCGGACTCCTACTATGACGACCCGGAACTCCGAGCTCGGATTGGCCAGGTCCGGGTCCCGGTCGAGGTGCTCAAGGAGCACAAGATCCTGGTGGACCGGGACGAGGACGGCTACCTGCTGCAGATCTTCACCAAGCCGGTGCAGGACCGCCCGACGGTCTTCTTCGAGCTCATCGAGCGGCACGGATCACTCGGCTTCGGTAAGGGCAACTTCAAGGCCCTCTTCGAGGCCATCGAGCGCGAACAGGAGATCCGCGGGAACCTGTAGTCCGCCATAGCCGTCGCGCTGGACAGGCGGGCAGACAGTAACTCGGACGGACAGCCTGCGATTTGTGCGTGCTTGGGTCCTTTGTTGGTCTTGGCGGCGGGCATCGTGTACGAGTTTCTGCTCGGCGCGGCTGAACGTTAGTGGCGGCTCCTCGGGCGGTTCTTTTTACCCGACGGCCGTACGACGCGGGCCGCCGCCTTTTGCAGCGCCGCGATGGCCGCGTCGTCGTCAGCGGTCATCGAAGTGACCTCGGATTCTCCCTCGGCCGGCCCGTCCGTGCCGGCGGTCGCCGCCGCGCCGCCGCGACCCGTCTCCGATTCGTCGCCGGACCTCACGGTGTCCGACGGAGCACCGTCCTCGTCTGCGTCTGCGCTGTTCATGAGCTCGGCGAGCGCCGGCGGGAGGGACTCGTCATTGTCAGATTCGTCCGCCTCTGGTTGATCGACGTGCGCGGCGTCCTCATCCTGCGGGACCTCCGCGGACGAACTGCCGGCGTCGCGACTTTCGGCGTCGCCGTCCGTCGAGTCGTCAGTGGCCTCCGTCGCCGCCTCGCCTGGAGCGCCGATGCTGTCGGCGGCATCTCCAGGCGCACCCTCCGCGCCTTCCGTATCCGCCGCATCTGGGCCGGCGTCTCCCGCCTCGGTGACGGCGTCCTGGCCTTCGGTCGCATCAGCCAACGGCTCGGCGGCTGCGTCGTGTGCTTCACTGGCTTCCCCAGCCGTTTCAACCAGCCCGGCGGCCTCGTTGCCGTCGAGGGCCGTCGTGGCCTCAGCGAATGGCGGCTCGGCTTGACCCGGCACCTCCGCCTGCCTCTCATCGCCAAGCGCCTCGGCGGCGGCCTCGGTTTCCACGATCGGCTGGGACGGAATCGCCGCGTGGGCTCCGGAACCGTCCAGCGAGCGCTTCTCCAGGTCCGTTGGCGTGGGGATCGCGTCGATCACGGCTGGGCTCGGAGCCGGTGGTGTCTGTGGGACCTCGCGTGCGGGCAGCACGGTCGCCAGACCGGCGAGATCGGCGGCAAGGATGACCTCGGTGCCCGCGAGTCCGACCGAGCAGAACAGCGAGATCTGCTCCGGATCCGTGCGACCGGTGGCGCTGCCGGTGAGGATGGCACCGAGCTCGACCATCCGCCTCGTGCTGAGGGCGTACGGCTCGGCGTAACCGTGAACCTGGGCGAGCGAGTCTGTGACAGCAAGGTCGACCCGGTCGAGAAGATCAAGCGGCACCTCGTGGGCAGACAGGCTCTTGGGACCGACGGATGTGATGTGCATCCCGGGTTCGAGCCAGGCAGTGTCGAAAACCGGAGTGGGACTGTTCGTCGCGATGATCATCGCGTCGCGGTGGCGGAACGCGGTTCGAGGATTCGCGACCGGCTCTGCGTCCACGAGCAGCTGTTCCCTGCAGCGGGCGGCGAACCGCTCCCGCCAATAGGAATTGCGGCTATAGACCTTGATGTGCGACCAGTTCCGCACGGCCGTTGCGGCCCAGACCTGGGTCCAGGCCTGGTGGCCGGTGCCGATGATCCCGAGCGTCGTGGCATCGGATCTCGCCAGCGCATCGATGGCGACGGCGCCGATCGCGCCGGTGCGCCGGCGGCCGAGCTCGGCCCCTAAGATGACCGCGGCCAGACGCCGGCTCGGGCTGTCCCATACCGCGACGACCTGCTCGGAGTCGGCATGATCATAGATACGTACGCCATGGACAAGACCTTCGAGTGCGCCGGCCGTATAGACCAGGCGTCCCGGAGCAATGTCGTTATATGTTCGCGGCGGGGCGCTGAGCCGGCCCTCGCCGTGCGCGTGAAGTGCCCGGCGCATGACCGCGATCGAGCGGCTCGCGGTGCACGACCGAGCGACGTCGGTGTCGGAAAGGATCAGGACCACGGCTAGCGCTCCACTCGATCCGGTGCAAGTGCCACGGGCCGGGAAGGCCCGAGCCTTGAGCATGTCTGGACCGGCGCGTCGGCGCGCGCTCGCGCGAGGTACCACGCTCGCGGTGGGCCGCGCCATTCCAGACAGGCTCTGACGTTAGCGGACGGCGGACCAGATTGTGCACGCCTTGGCAGTGTCCGTTGACAGCGCGTTGGCTTCGTCGATTCAGCGGGCCGCGCCGGCGCAGCGAGCCGGGAGGATGGTCCCGGTGACAGCCCCGAAACCAATCGTGGCTCCGGCAGATCCGGGCGCGCTCGCTCTCATGGTGACGGTGTCCCCATCCTCGAGGAAGCTGCGCTCAGAACCGTCCTCGAGGATCACCGGCTCTGTGCCGTTCCACGAGAGCTCGATCAGGCTGCCACGCTGATCCCTGGCAGGGCCGGACACCGTGCCTGAGGCGTAGAGATCGCCGGTTCTGATCGATGCCCCATTCACGCTCAGGTGGGCAAGCTGCTGCGCGGGCGTCCAATACATCGCCGCAAACGGAGGACGGGAGACGACCGAGCCGTTCCACTCCACCTCGAGCGTCAGGTCGAGACCCCACGGCGGATCGTGCCTCAGATAGGGCAGGACCGGCGGGTCTTGGACCGGCGGGGCGACTCGTGCCATGACAAGCGCATCCAGCGGGACGACCCACGGCGAGATCGACGTCGCGAACGACTTGCCGAGGAACGGACCGAGCGGGACGGACTCCCAGGCCTGGATGTCGCGTGCGCTCCAGTCGTTGACCAGGACGACGCCGAAGACATGCTCGGTGAAGCCGCTCGTCGGGACCGCCTCGCCGATCTTGGATGGGACACCCACCACGAATCCCACCTCGGCCTCGATGTCGAGGCGGCTCGACGGGCCGAAGGCGGGACGGTCCGCTCCTGCCGGCTTGCGCTGACCACAGGGGCGGACGATCGGCGTTCCCGAGACCACGACTGTCCCGGCTCGGCCGTGGTATCCGATGGGCAGATGGCGCCAGTTGGGAGTCAGGGGCTCGCCGCCGGGCCGGAAGATCCGCCCAAGGTTCTCCGCATGGTGTGCGGAGGAGTAGAAATCCACGTAATCGCCAACTCCGAACGGCAGCTGCAGCACGACATCGCGCAGGGGGACCAGATAGGGCGATACCGCATCGCCATAGGAGGCGTCACCGAGCAGTTCCGTGAGCCGCTCCCGAACCGATGTCCATGCCGGCCGACCCCGCGCCATGAATTGGTTGAGCGCCGGCTGCGCGAAGTCGTTCCCGTACGGCACATGGACGCCGGCCGCGGCGAGTGCGGCGATGTCCAGGACGTACTCACCGATCGCGACCCCCACCCGCGGCTGGCCTGGCTGGTGGGAGTTGACGGCAGAAAAGACACCGTAGGGCAGGTTCGCAAGCGGGAAGTCGCAGCCGGAGGGAATCTCTACCCAGGTAGCCGCGGGCTGGTCACCAGCGATCCGGGGCGGCCCAGAGGCCGTCACGCAACTTCCATGGCCGACGCGGCCGACTCCCGTTTTTCAATCAGGCCGAGGCCGGTCAAGTCGTCGATAGGTTCATCCACGTTGCAGGTGCCGAAGCCGACGAAATGCTGCCTCGCGACGGCGGGGTCGTCCGGGCCGAGGTCGGTGACCTGCTCGACCAGCTCCGCGGGATCCCGCTGCGCGAGGATCTCGGTGAGCTCGTCGACGGACGCGCCCTGCGCTGCAGCGTGGGTCGCCAGCAGGATGTTCAGGAAGCCATGGTGCTCGAAGCCGGTTCGGTCGTCACGGTGCCGCACAGCGTGGTGTAGGCCCGCGGTGCACTTGAACGGCGCGCCTTCGGCAACGCATGCACGCACGAACTCGGCAACCTCGATCTCGGTCGGGAATGCATCTGCTACCAGCCCGCCGGTGCGCAGCTTCGCCCCATAGCCGCGGGCGGCGACGAGTGAGAGGGCGTCGCGCCAGCCGTACATCCTGGGGAGCTCGACGAAGGCGGCCACCTGCTGCGGCAGCTTCGCCAGCGCGTGGACGGTCTCGTGGACCGCCGCAGCCTGGTCAGCATCGGACGGGACCGGCATGTCGAGCACGGTCAGCCTTAGACGCGGATCGGCGGCCGACAGCTTGAGAACGGCGCGGAGGCCCTTAACGCCGGTATCGAGGATGATGCCGACATCGAATCGGTCGCCTTCGGAAAGGTCCGACCGGAGTTCCTGTAGGCGCGATGCTGGGCAGAGGAAGCGGCTGACGAGTTCGGCGTAGCCGCTGTTGCGATGGCGACGATGCTCACTGACGGCGATCGGCATAGGCAGGCTTGCCGGGGGGAACAGTGACGCATCATCGATGAGGGCGACGAAAAGCCGATCCATCGCTCCGGCGGTTGACATGTTCGTGACGTTACCGCAATGTTCTTCTATAGGACAGCGCTGTCCGATTATCGGACGGCCGAGCAAAGGGATGTTCGCGATGCCGTACTACCG